>DASSNT010000075.1:0-17483 GCA_035701285.1 Gammaproteobacteria bacterium
CCGATCTTTTCGTTGCGAATCCGCGACCGCTCGTTATCGCTCAGACGGCTGACGTCCTTGCCGTCGAGCTTGTATTCGCCCTGCTCGAATGTCTCCAGCAGTCCGGTCACGTTCAAGAACGTCGTTTTGCCGGAGCCTGACGGGCCGGTTACCGCCACGAACTCGCCTTCATTGACGTGCAGGCTGAAATCCCGAAGCGCGTGCGTTTCGACCAGGTCGGTGCGATACACCTTGTTGATATGCGTCATATTGAGCATTGGCTTGATCCTCAATCTCTGATGAGTACGGTTTGGGCGCTGTTGAAGTCGCTGGTGTCCGAGATGACGATGCGGTCGCCAACGTCGAGCCCGGACAGGATTTGCACGTGGTTGACGCTGATCGCGCCGGTTTTGATCGGGCGTCGCGTCAGCACGCCGTCATGGGCGACATAGGCCACGTGGCCGCCGCCGCTGTCGAGAAACGGGCCGCGCTGCACCATCAGCGCGTTGTCAATGGATTCGAGCACAACACGCACGGCGACCTGCTGGTTTTGTTTAAGATCCGTCGGCGGTTCGCCCGCAAAGCGAACGCGGGCCGTCACCTGGCCGTTATTGACCTCGGGCGCGACCGACACGACTTTGCCGGGATAGGTTTGGTTACCGATAGTAATTTGCGCACCCATGCCGTTACGCAGGTTGTCCGCGTAGCTTTCCGGAATCTCGGCTTCGATTTCGAACGCGGACAGGTCAATCACCCGGATCAACGGCTGGCTTTGCGTCACCACGGCGTTTTGCCCCACTTCGCGCGCGCCGACGATGCCCTCGACCGGCGAGCGCACGGTCAGTCGATCCGCGCGCCGCTGCAAGTCTTCAAGCACCAGCTTTTCGCGTTGCAGTTCCAGCGCCCTGGTTTTCAGCTCGAACTCAAGGCCCTGTGCCTGCAGCTTGGCTTGTGCAATCGCCTGCTTGTGCGCCAGACGGGCTATTGATACGTCGTCGCGCGCCTGCTCGTATTCCCTCTGGCTGATGATGCCTTCGTCGACGACCGCCTTGTAGCGCTTCAATTCGCGCTTCGCCGCTTCGAGCTTCACCGCGCTCAAGTCGATATGCTGCTGATTTTCGAGTTTCTGGTTGTTGACGCTGACCCGCTGCCGTGCCAGCGCCGTCTTGAGGCCCTGGTACCGCGCCTGCTCCTGCTTCAACTCGTTGCTCAGCTCCGGACTTTCGACCACCGCCAGCACCTGACCTTTCTTGACGACGTCGCCCGGCTCGACGCGATAAGTCACCGTGCCCTGCGCCGAGCTGTACAGCATCGGCTGCACGGCGGCGACGGCGCGGCCGTCGACGCTGACATCGCGCACGAAGGTGCCGCGCGTTACCGCCGAAAAGCGCAGCTGCTCGCGCGGCACGGACTGGGTCGCGCTCAGCCAGCGCCCGAGCGTCGGGTATGCCGCCGCCGCAACAGCAACGATCAGCACACCGACGCCGATCGCTATCCAACGCCGGCGCCGGTCGCGCGGCGCCGTATCGAGATGCCGGTCCTGGGCGGAAGTGTCGCGGATGCCTCTGGCCTGCTGCGAGGCGGAGTCGTTCATGTCATTCATCGGGTTTGGACCAATCGTCGTCGTTACACAAGCACGAACCGTGCCAACATGGCAGGATCGCGCAAGCTATTGAAAATATTGGGCGTGCTTGAACGGACAACGTGTCCGGCCGGTGTCCGGCGCTGCGACCGGACAGCAGCCGGACACGCAAGTGGAAGATGTTTTTTGAAGCCGCTATTCGGCTGCCAACTCGGAAGTGCAGGCCGGACAACGGCTGGCTTTCACAGGAATACTGGTGCAGCAATGCGGGCAGTCTTTGGTGGTCGGCGACGCCGGCACGTCCTGCGGCTTACGCTTAAGCTTGTTGATCTGCCGCAGCAGCGTGAAGATGGCCAGCGCGATCACGATGAACGTGATGACGGTGCCGATGAAGACACCGTAGTTGAGAGTGACTGCATGGGCCGACTGCGCTGCCTTGAATGTCGGATACGGCCCCGGCGGCGTGCCCTGCTTCAGAACGATGTAGTACTTCGAAAAGTCGGTGCCGCCGAGCAACAGCCCCAGCGGCGGCATGATGACATCGGCTACCAGCGATTTCGCGATGGCACCGAAGGCCGTGCCGATGACGATGCCGACGGCCATGTCGATCGCGTTGCCGCGCATCGCGAACTCTTTGAAGTCGTGAAAAAACGTCTTTACGTCTGCTTCGGTGCGATCCCGGTCCATACGCCTCTCCCTCAACTCTCGGTGCCAAAGTGACTCGTCAGGCGCGACATCACTTCTTCCATCGCCATACCACGCGAGCCCTTGATGAGCACGACGTCGCCCGACGCGAGCCGCTCGGACAGCCTGTCGGCGAGCGCGGCCTTGTCGTCAAACGCCGCCAGTTCGCCCCTGAAGCCTGCCGCCTGCAATGCGTCGCGCAGCGCTGCCATGCGCCGGCCGTACACCAGCACGCCGTGTGCGCCTGAAGCCATAATCGGCGCCGCCAGGTTGCGATGCCAGTTTAACTCGTCCGGTCCGAGTTCCAGCATATCCGCCAGGCAGACCCAGCGCCGCTTCGCGTCGATTTCGGCCAGCGCTTGCAGTGCGGCGGCCACCGAGACCGGGCTCGCATTGTAGTAATCAGCCAGCACCGTGATGCCGCCGCCCAGCGCGACCACGTTGGAGCGCGCGGCATCGGGTTGAAACGTTGCCAGGCCCGCCTCGACCTCCGGCACGTCGAGCCCCAGTTGAAGCGCAATGGCTGCCGCCGCCAGAACATTCAGCGCATTATGCCGGCCTACCAGCGGCAACGGCAACGTGGCGCCTTCAAGGCCGAGGCCGGAGAGCACAAGTTGCTGGCCATCGATATGTCCGTGGAGCCCCGCTGCTGCCGCGAACGGTTCATCGTTCAACTTGTACCGAATGCAGCGCTTGTCGACATACCGCTGCGAATAAGGCGTCAACCATGGATCGTCCTCGTGAACGAATATGTCGCCGCCATTCGCAGCAGTCCATTCCAGCAGGCGTCCTTCCTCCGCAGCCACCGTCTCGATATCGCCCAGCGTTTCAAGATGTTCCGCGCCCACGGTGGTGACGACCGCCGCGTCCGGGCGCACCAGGGCCGCATGTTCCGCCATCGCGCCGCGCGCATCGATGCCGATTTCGACAACCGCCGCTTCGTGCTGCTGTCGTAGCGCCGTCAGCGTCATGGCGAGGCCGAGATAACCGTTCTGGCTGCCGGACGTCGCCAGCACGTGACGGAACTTGCCGCGCAGCATCGCCGCCAGCAGATTCTTGGTCGTGGTCTTGCCGGCCGCGCCGCCGATCGCCACCACCGGCAGCGTAAAATACTGCCGCCATGCGCCGGCAATCCGCCGCCACGCTGCCAGCGTATCGTCGACGGGGAAGATGGCGACATTGCAGTTTTGCAGCTCAACCTGGTCGCGCTCCGCAACGATCCCGGCGGCGCCGCCGGCAATCGCCGCATCGATGAAGCGGTGGCCGTCGAAGTGCTCGCCGCGGATCGCGACGAACAGGCTGCCCATCACATCATTGCGGGTGTCGCTCGTAATAGCGGTGAATTCGCGCGGTGCGTAATTGCTTGGAGGCAGATCGAGTGCTTCCGCTACGAATCGGGTGGTCAGGTTAGTGACAGGTTTGCGCAACTGGGCACCCTCAGCCTGACCCTCTCCCGAAAGGAGAAGGGTAAGTAGTTACAATGTTGTTGTGGGTATCATACTGGTTATTGTCGCAGCCGTTGCCATCGCCTGGCTGTGGAACGACACGCTCGTTGCGCGCGAGCACGTCCTGCGGCACTGCCGCCGGGCACTCGATGGCCTGGACCTGCAGCTACTCGACGAGACTGTGGCGGTGCACCGCGTCGGCTTGCGCCGCAACGGTCGCGGGCAGATTGCAATTTCGCGAACGTATGAATTCGAGTTCAGCGCCAACGGTACAGATCGCTGGCCCGGCCGCGCGGTGCTGCTGGGCCGCGCGCTGGAATCGCTCCAGATTGAGACCGCCGAGGGCATCACCATCGAATCACCATCGGAGCATTACCATTGAATTCAGTTGCCAACGCTCTCGGACTGATCGGCGTCTTCCTGGTGCTACTGATGTATTTCATGCTGCAGATCGGCAAGATACGCGCGGAGACGCTGACCTATTCGCTGGTAAATGCCTGCGGCTCGGTGTTGATACTGGTCTCGCTGTATTTTTACTTCAACCTATCGTCCGCGGTGATTGAAACGGCCTGGCTGGCGATCAGCCTGTTCGGCATTTACAAGGCACTGCGCGCGTAATCTCCTCTTCGCTCAGCCGACCACCCGCATCCACAACGCCAGCGCGACGAGCGTCACCACCAGCACTGCCGGCGTCACAACCAATCCAATCCGCATGTAGCGCCCCCAGCCGATCACGATGCCCTTGCGCGCCAGCACGTGCAGCCACAGCAACGTCGCCAGGCTGCCGAACGGCGTCAGCTTCGGGCCGAGGTTGCAGCCGATCAGGTGCGCATAAACCATCGTATCGCGCACTACAGGGTCCGCGGAATGCACCGGGCTTAGCGCCAGCGCGCCGATCAGCACCGCCGGCAAGTTGTTCGCCACTGCCGACAGCACGCCGGAAATGAATCCGGTCCCCACGCTGGCGAGCACCGCGCCCTGCCCCGCGAGCCACTGGTACGCCATTTGAAGGTAGTTCAGCAAGCCTGCGTTCTTGAGCCCGTAGACGACGATGTACATGCCGAGGCTGAAGATCACGATGTGCCACGGCGCTTCGCGCAGCACTTTGAGCACCGGAATCGTGCCGCCACGCCCGCCGCGATGCCAACGTCCGGCAACCGCCAGCAACAGCAGCGCGGCCGCCCCGGTCAAAACCGAGATCGGCACCGCGTAACGTGCGGTGATGAAATAAGCCGTCAGCAACAGCGCAAGCACCGGAGAGCTCCAGCGAAAGACCGCCGGGTCGATTACAGCAGCGGCGGGGTCGCCCACCTCCGCCGTCGAATATCGGCGCGGCAGGTCGCGCCGAAACCATAGCCACATCGCCAGCACGCTTGCGGCCAGCGCGGCCAGATCGACCACCGTCATTACCGCCGCGTAGCGGTCGTAGCCGATACCGAAGTAGTTGGCAATGATGATGTTCGTCAGGTTGGACGTCACCAGCGGCAGGCTGGTCGTGTCGGCGACGAAGCCGGTGGCAAACACGAACGCGAACATTGCCGCCGGCTTGAGGCCGATCACGCGCAGCAGCGCGATGATGACCGGCGTCAGGATCAACGCCGCGCCGTCGTTGGCGAACAGCGCCGCGACCAGTGCATCGAGCAGAATCACCAGCACGAACAGCCGCACCCCACCGCCCCGTCCCCAGCGGGCAACATGCAGCGCCGCCCAGTTAAAAAAGCCGGCTTCGTCCAGCAGCAGCGAGATGACGATCAACGCGACAAAGGTGAACGTGGCGTCCCAGACGATGCTCCACACCTGCGCGACATCCTGCCAGCAGACGGCGCCCGTCAGCAGCGCCACCGCCGCACCCAGGCTGACGCTCCAGCCAACGTTCAAACCGCGCGGCCGCCAGACGACGAGCACGAGCGTACCGAAAAAGACCAATAGTGGGATGAGCATTGCGGGGTAATCCTAGCATCGCTCAGCGTTCACTAAAGGTATTATTGTTACTTCGAACTGCTGACAGGGAAGTTGGCGATGAGGATCTGCCTCCTGGGGCTGGTCTGCGTATTGGGATCTTTCACCGCGCAGGCCGGAGAGCTTGTTTTCAGGGATGCGCCCGCAACCACGCGGCAGGCACTCGCCGCAGTCCAGAATATCACCGATGCACCGGAGACGCGCGATGCCGCGGTTGAAACAGTGCATTTCAATTCCGCGCTCTTCGATGCCCGCGCCGGCGACGTTTTCGAGCTGCCGCTCGGGCCGGGCTATCGCGTCATCACGCAGAAAGTCATCGCTCATCCGGGGCACGTCGCCACCTGGATCGGCAAGCTGGCCGATCAGCGCGTGCCGTACAGCCTGACGCTGACTCGTGCGGCGAGCGGCGTTGTCGCCGGGCGGATCAGTCTGCCGGGCCAGGTCTGGGAGGTGAGGCCGGGGGACCCAACCGTATCGCTTCTCGTCAATTACGCCTGGCGGCCGCGGCCACTCAGCGACGACTCGCGCCAGCCGCCGTTCGTTCCGCGCCAGCCGGTTAACGGTTATCAGCGCCGCAGCACCGAAGCCGTCACCGGGTCAACCGGCGGCCATGCCACCATCGACGTGCTGATCGCCTACAGCCCCGGCGTTGCAGCAAGCCATGCCGGCAGCGCGCTGAGCGCCTACCTGAACAACCTGGTCGACGCCGCCAATACAGCCTACCTGAACAGCGGCATCGATCTGACGCTGCGGCTGGCGGGTTCGGTCGAAGTTCGCTTCGGCGACGGCATGAGTGCCGATCAGCTGCTTGACTGTGTCAGCGGCGCCGACACGGGAAGCGCGTACGGCTGCCGGAAGGACGACGTGCGGCTCATCCGCTCGATGCGTGCGATCGATGCCGCCGACCTTGTAATGATGATCGCCAAAACAACCGGCGACGCGGTAGCCGGCACCGCCGGCATCGCCTATGAAGGCGGCGCCGGACACTGCGGCGCGCACCCCTACTGCTTCTCCGCCGACTACGCGTACGCGGCGATGCTGATCGGCTTTCGCGACACCTCGACGTTCACACACGAGATCGGCCACACCCTGGGCGCCGGCCATGACATCAACGCGCCGGACCATGATGGCGCGTTCAGCTATTCGCATGGCCATCTCTTTGGCGGCGACGACGGCACCGTCATGGCTTACGCCGACAACCAGAACCTGATTTTCTCGAGCCCCGACTACGCCTGCGGAGGCGACCCGTGCGGCAACGACCAGACCGAGAACAATGCGTACACGATCAAGCAGACCAAGGAGATTATCGCCGCGTTCAGCGACCGCATTCCGGAAATCAAACAACGCGGCACGGCCGCACCGGGCGCGGAAGCCGAATTCAACCTGGCCGGCAGCGATGCCGGCAGCGGTGGCGGCGTAGTCGGCCCGACCGCTGCCGTACAGTTGCTGGAAAATGGCGAGCCCGCAGGAATGCTCGACTACTCGGTACCGCTCGACGGCTCGATCATCAAACTGACCCTGCCGGCCAACCTGAGACCCGGCGCGGAATACGCGCTTGAATTTGCACCGACCTACCGGTCCGGCTTCACGTTCCAGACGCCGCTGCAGCTGAGTTATCGGGCGCCTGAGGTCACCTCGTTCAGCGCCGACAGAATCGGCCAGACGCAGGCGACGCTTCATGCGGCGGTCAAGCCGTTCGGCCTGGATACGACGCTCGAACTCAGTGCCAACAACAGCGCGATCTTGCCGCCCGGCCCGGCCGTCGCCGTTGCGCCAACCGGATCCGACACAAACGCCGTGGTCGACCGCGCGCTGACGCTTGACGGCCTGCGCTGTAACACCCGCTATGTGGTCTACTTGCGCGCCGGCAACGCGGCGGGCGTCACGACCAGCAACACTGCTTTCCAGACGCTCTCATGCACCGGCACCGCGCCCACCATTCAAGGTGTCCAGCCAGGCCGCAGCGACAGTCATTCGCAGATGCTGACCGTGCAGGGCTCGGACGATACTTCGCAGGCCGCCTTCGCTATCCAGTACGGCGAACAGGGCTGGTTCGCCGGCGGCGAAAGCGACTGGCAGGCAATGTCATCCAGCGGGAGCGCGTCTTTCGAATTGCAGAACCTCGCCTGCGGGACCACCTATCAGTACCGCGCGATCGCCTACAGCTCCACCGGTGGCGCGCATGGCAGCCCCGCCACGTTCACGACCGCACCCTGTCAGCCCGGCACACTTTCGATCAGCGGCGATACCGAGATCAATGCCGGCGCGGGGACAGCCACCTACACGATCGCGCGCAACGGCGGGAGCGACGGCCGAATCACTATCGACTTCGCCGCGGTCGGAGGCCAGGCGAAGGTGAATCGCGAGTTTCTGCAAACCACGGGCACGCTGGTACTTGAAGACGGGCAGACGAAAGCGACCGTGTCGGTCCCGCTCCTGCTGTCGGCCGGCAACAACGGCGGCTACGACTACCGCCTGGCGCTATCGAACCCAACCGGCGGCGCAACGCTCGCGGCTGCAGCCGGCGTGCGGACCGTCATTCAGTATCCTGCGCAGCTCGGCCCACGCAGCGGCGGCGTACCATCGCCGTCGGCAAGCGGCGGCACAGCCAACGACGTGTCCAGCGGCAAGGGCGGCGCCGGCGGCCTCGGCTTCATCGTGCTGGCGGCGCTGAGCGGGCTGGCACTGGCTCGGCGTGTCACTTTCCCGTAACCTCGCCGCTGCATAATGCGCCCGGTGCCATACCGGCAGAGCGATAACAGCGGGAGCGAGACGATGAAGCGAAGCCTTGCGGCGGCCGCCATTGCGGTCCTGACCGGCGCGAGCGGCGCAGCCATGGCCGGCGATGCGGGAACAACGACCATCCACGGCGAAATGTTCACCGACTTCAGCTGGCTGGATCAGCAACAGAATGGCCGCGATACCAGCCCCTCCGGACTCGGCTTCGACGTCAAGCGCTTCTACTTCGGGGCGCAGCACATTTTCGACGATGTCTGGTCCGTCAATATCACCACGGACTTCACCTACGACCGCGACGAGGGTGCAACGCAGGTATACGTGAAGAAAGCCTACGTCGAGGCCGATTTAAGCCCTGCTGCCGTGTTCCGCGCCGGCTCGGCGGCCATGCCGTGGATTCCGTTCGTGGAAAGCATCGAAGGGTACCGCTACATCGACGAAGTGCTCATCGACCGCCTCGGGTTCGGCGACTCCTACGATTGGGGCCTCCATCTCGGCGGCACGACGGCCGGTGCGTTCAGCTACCAGGCCGCACTGGTCAATGGCGGCGGTTACAAGAACCCATCGCGGGGCGACGGCATGGACGTGGCCGCGCGCGTCAGTTACGAGCCGGTGGACGGGCTCACGTTCGCGCTCGGTGCGTATAACGGCCATCGGGCAATGGATCTTGCAGGTGCGCCGGCCAACCACACGGCCACGCGCTACACCGCGTTGGCCGCGTATGTGACCGACCGATTCAGAATCGGCGCCGAATATTTCCGCGCGAACAACTGGAACAACGTGACCACGCCGGCAACCGACTCTGCCGACGGTTATTCAATTTTCGCCAGCCTGTCCGTCAGCCGCGGCATGAGCGTCTTCGGGCGCTACGATCACGCCGACCTGAGCAACAATCTGGTCCCGTCACTCGCCGACAGGTACTACAATGCCGGCTTTGCCTGGCAACTCCGGCAGCACATCGACCTTGCGCTGTTTTACAAGTACGAAAGTCGAAGCAGCAGCGAACGCGATCTCGAAACCAGGGAAGTCGGCGTCGCGGCAAAAATCAAGTTCTAGAATTCGCCGATGCAGATACTGGTAATAGAAGACGACCGTGAAGCGGCGGCGTATCTCGCCAAGGGGCTGGCCGAAAGCGGGCATCTGCCGGAACTGGTTCACGACGGCGCCGAAGGGTTGAGACGGGCGCTCGCCGAGACTTTCGACGTCATCATCGTCGATCGCATGCTGCCAGGCATGGACGGGCTGTCGATCGTCGCCGAGCTGCGCTCACGCGATAAAGCAACGCCCATCCTCATTCTCAGCGCGCTCAGCGACACCGACGAACGCGTCAGCGGCTTGCGCGCCGGCGGCGACGATTATCTCGTCAAACCGTTCGCCTTTTCCGAACTGCTCGCCCGCGTCGAGGCGCTCGGCCGGCGGCAGCGGCCGGAACTGGTCGAGAAAGTGCTTGCCGTGGGCGATCTTCGGCTCGACCGGATCAAGCGCGCCGTGAGCCGCAACGGACAGCGCATCCAGCTTCAGCCGCGCGAATTTCGTTTGCTCGAATTCCTGATGATGCGCGCCGACCAGGTCGTCACCCGAACCATGCTGCTGGAACACGTGTGGGATTATCATTTCGATCCGCAGACCAATGTCATCGACGTTCACATCAGCCGGCTGCGGAACAAGATCGACAAGGATTTCGATCCGCCGCTGCTGCACACCGTCCGCGGCGCCGGCTATTCACTTCGCACCCCCTGATGGCGCGGCTGTTTCCGTCCCGGCTCGGCCGAACCACCGTCTTCCGGCTGGCGCTGGCGTATGCCGGACTGTATGCGCTGGTTACCGCCATCGTTCTCGTCACCGTGTACGAGTTCACGGCCATTCACATCCACGCCCAGATCGATGCCGCTATCGAATCGGAAATCGACGCGCTGTCAGCCGTGCATCGGAACCGGGACCCGGCAGCGCTGCAACAGGCGGTGGCGCTGCGCAGCCGGCTGTCCGCACAGCGAAGACGCAACGCCGAATCGGGCATTCGCTACTACCTCCTGCTCGACAGCGACGGAAAACGGATCGCGGGCAACCTGTCGGCCTGGCCCCAACAGGCGGCCAGCGCCCGGACCTGGATCACGTACCGCATCGACGCGCGCAGTGCCGCGCGCGCGGGGCTGACCATACCCGAGGACCTGGATGCAAACGACCCGCTGAAAGTTCGCGGGCTGGCAGTGAGATTTGCCGACGGCCGCCAGTTGCTCGTTGTCGAAACGCTGGACGAAGCGGAAGAACTGAGCAACTACATCCTGATCTCACTGCTCTCGGCGATCGGCCTGATTGTCGTCGTCGGTGTGCTGGGCGGTATCTGGATGGGTCGCCATGTCGTGGCACGCCTCGAATCCATACGCAGCACCGCGGCCGACATCATGGCCGGCGACTTGAGCCGTCGCGTGCCCGTGACCGCCCGCCGCGACGAATTCAGCGAGTTGGCGGATACCCTGAACGCGATGCTTACACGCATCGAAGCGCTGATGAACAGTCTGCGGCAGGTCACCGATAACGTCGCCCACGACCTGCGCAGCCCGCTGAACCGCCTGCGCAGCCGCCTCGAAGTGACGTTGCGCCAGGCGCGCGAGCCGACCGAGTATGAAGCAGCGATGGAACGTGCCGTCGCGGATGCCGATCACCTGCTGCAGACGTTTAACGCGATGCTGAACCTGGCCGAACTGGAGTCGGGAACCAGCCGCGAACGCTGGGACAGCGTGCCGCTCGATGCGGTGTGCGAGGATGTTGTTTCAGTTTACGAACCGTTGGCCGAAAGCAAGAACATCAGTTTCTCCCACCAGGTCGTACCGCTTAACGTGCGCGGCAATACGCGGCTGCTGGCACAAGCTGTAGGCAACCTGCTCGACAACGCACTGAAATACACGCCGGCGGACGGGCGCGTCAGCCTGACGCTGCAGCGCGATCAGGACTGGGCGCTGCTGACTATCGCCGACTCCGGCCCCGGCATTCCGCCGGCCGAACGGCGACATGTATTCGACCGCTTTGTGCGCCTCGACGACAGCCGCAGTCAACCCGGCAACGGGCTTGGGCTCAGCCTGGTACGCGCGATTATTCAACTGCATGGCGGGCGGATTGAATTGGGCGACAATGTGCCGGGCTTGCAGGTGCGCCTGTACGTACCCGCCGCCGGTCAGGCGACGGGAAGCTAGGCGGAGTCGGTGCCGTTGCCGTTTTCCGGCACGCGCTGAGAGCTGTCGAAATCCACCGGCGGCCGCTTAGGCAGCTTCACGGTAAAAATCGTCCCCGCCTGGTCGCTGCTGACAACGGAGACGGACCCGCCATGCGTTTCAGTCATCGCCCGCACGAAAGCGAGGCCGACGCCCCAACCCTGCACTGCCTCTGGCCCGGCGAGTGCGGCACGGTAAAACGGCTCGAACAACGTTCGCTGCGCGTCGACCGGAATGGGCGCGCCATAGTTGCGAATATTCAGCAACGCATAGTGACTCGTGTCCTGAATCCACAGGTCGATGGGCTGGTTCGGGTCGCCGTGCTTCGCGGCGTTGTTGCCGAGGTTCTCGATAATGCGGCGGATGCCGTCCGGATCCCATTGGCCCGCCGAAGCAGGAACCGGCTGACGCACCCGGTAGTGACGGCCGTGCACACGCTGCAGATCCTCCACAACCTCCACGGCCAGCCGATCCAGCCGGCTGGGCTGCGGCCTGATTTCGAGCCGGGCGCCGGCGTCATGACGCGCGACGTCAAGCAGGTTCTCGACCATGCGATTGGTGCGCTTCAGGCTGTGGCCGATCCGCTCGGTGACTTTCGTCGCCCATTCCGCGCCGGCTGTCTTGGCGCGCTGACGGAGGACCTGGAGATGCGCATCCGCCGCGGCCACCGGGTTGCGGAGGTCGTGAGACAGCGTGACGATGAAGCTTCTGATCGCGTCCCGCTCGCGCCGGACTTCCTCCAGTTGCCGGGATTCCTGCATGACGCGCGACCGCAGTTCCTCGGTTGTCGCCTTCAGCATGCGCCGTGCTCTTTCCTGCGTGGTCACGTCTTCCACCGTTATCACGGTTCCCAGCGGCGGCGCGCCGCCGCTCCCGAGCGGCGTGCTGCGCACCCGTAGATGCCGTAGCCGGCCGTCCGCGACAACAGTAATGGTCTGCTCCGCGCCGTCGGCGCCGGCACCGGGCCACTGCGGAAGCAGCGTGTCAATGTGCTCGGCCGCTGTCGGGGGGTCCGACTCGCCGTTACCGGCCCGGCGCAGCATCTCCCGCGCCAGCGCGTTCGCCTGCACCACGTATCCCCCGGGGTTGAGCACGATCAACCCAGTCGGCAATGACTCGACGATGGCCTGCTGCACCGGTTCGGCGGTCAAGTCGAGCGCGCGCGGCCGAGCATCGGCCAACCTCTCGGAGGTGCGCCGAATAGCCTGCTGATGTGCCGCTCGCTGCGACACCGCGTCGCCGATCAACCGCAGTCGGGCCGCAAGCTCCTCCTCGCGCCCCGGGAATAACTCTACGTGGTGGCCAGGAACCGCACGGTTGCGAAAATACGCGCCGAGGCTGCGCCGCTCGTCGGGCGCTGTCATCAGCGCAACGTGCACATCCGGCCTGCTACGCAGCAGTTGCAGCACCGCCTCTTGCGGGTCTTCAACGCCGAGGCAGACAACCACCACCGGCAGGCATGCCGGGTCCAGCGCCGTCAGCACATCAAGCATGTCGGAAAGTTCCGCGAAAGATTCCGGTGCTTTTGCCGGCTCGGTGGCGAGGGCCGCCAGCATCCGCTCGCTCTCGGCATCGCCGGCCCGGTACAGCGCCAGAAAGCGAAGCCGGTTGCGTAGTTGCCGCAGCGTCGACATCCGGCCGTCCTCTAACCGTTTTCGCCGAGCAACGGTTCGCCCAGCAGCGCCCGGCCGACCCACACGCGCAGCATGTCAGTAGTCGGGGCCATGACATGGGCTGCCCGGCTGTCGCGCAGCAGGCGCGCAAGCTCGGAATTCTCGCCGTAGGCTCGGCCGCCGCTCAGTGTCATCACACCATTAACCACTTCAACACAACAATCGGCCATCTCGGCCTTCGACGACAACAGCGCCGGAAGCGCGTCCGGATTGCCCCGATCCACTTCGGTCGCAGCATGGTAGGCGAGCCGCCGGGTTCGCTCGACTTGCGCCCAAAGGCTCCCGAGATGGTGCTGGAGTACCTCCTGCTTTGACAGCGAGTGGCGTGTATGGGCGTAGTAGCGGCCCTTCAGGTGATCGGCGGCAATGTCGATGGCGCGCGCCGCGATACCAAGGTAAGTACCTGTCATGGCGGTCAAAAAATAAGGCGCGACGACCTCGAACACATACCAAATCTCCTCACCTTCAGCACCGAGCAGATTGCTCAAGGGCACCTTCACCCGGTCCATCTTTACGGAGCGGGAGGAATTTCCGCGCATCCCCAGTCCCTGCCAGCTTCCGGACAATTGCATCCCGTCGCTGTTGGCAGGCACCACGATGCAGGAGAATTCGCCCGGCTCCGCCTCGGCCGCGGTCGACGCCACCGACATGACGTACGAATCCGCGTGGCCGCCATTGGTGACGAACGATTTCTCGCCGGCGAGTTCGTAATGGTCATCCTGCCGAACGAAGGCGGCCTCAGGGATATAGAAATTCGCGCCGGTGCCGCGTTCGCTCAGCGCGAGCGTCGTCAGATGCTCGCCCGCGGCGATTGGCCGCAGGTATTCTTCCGCTTGCTGCTCGGTAGGCTTGGCCGCGATCACCGCAGAACCCACAGCATGCATGCCGAAGCACATAGAGGTGGAAGCACAGGCGGCACCCAGCACCTCGCACACCCGGGTCAGTCCCAACAGACCCACGCCCAGACCGCCGAAATCCCGGGGCAGAACCAGGCCGCCAAGTCCGGCGGCCAGCAGGGCGCGAATACCCTCCTCAGGCCAGGACGCCTCTCGGTCCACTGTCTCTGCCTGGGGCGCGAGCACATTGCTTGCGACCTCACTTGCTACGTTCAAAATGTTTTCGAAATCCATGCTGTTGTATCTGTCCATCCATGTGACAAAGGGAAAGAATATCGGAAATATCTGCACAACCTCAATTGATACCGCCGCAAATTCGGCACGCCGGTCGCTGCGTCGGTAACCGTTACCCGCGTAAGCTACGATGATGCGACGGCATCGAGACCGCTGCTGGTCCACCCGGTGGTTGTGCTCGTGGACCTCTGCCTGCAAGTGGTGAGAGGCCACCAACTCGCCGCAGATTACGCGTCATTCCGGGCTGGACGAGATTCGGATCATGGGCGCGAGCAGATCTGGCAGCAGACAAGCAAATGTGTCATAGCGCCATGAAAAATGAGAGAAATGGTGGTGATGGGTACTATCACACCGGAAACCTAAGCAATTGATTTTCGGTAACTTACGCTTTTTGAGTTTTCTCGTGTACCCCCGCCTGTACCCTCACGCGAGGGCGGCGCTCAAAAAAGGCTCACCGGGACGGAATCTCACCGGTCGGCTCATTATCACCGGACCGCGTATATGGCGCCAACTTGGCGCGCAGCGTCGCATCGTCGCCCATCAGGATCCCGATCGACTGCACCAGCGCCTTCTGCACCTCGGCCGGCGTGCTGGATTCCGTCAGATCCTGAATCGGCAGATGCGGGACCGACTGAACCTGAACCTTCTCGCAGCCGACCGAAACCGGTACCTGCACGACATCGGGCATTCGCGGCGCGGTCGAGCAGCCGGCAAGCGCCGCCAGCAGCGGCAATAAGATTAGCTTGTTCATCCGTCGTTGGTTGGCCACATATCAGCCTCCCCAGCTTTCCGATAAATCCAATGCCTGGTCGCGCGCCCAATCGACTGCGGCCTTGCATTCCTTCGGGACCACGGCTTTCTCGATTGTCTTGACCCGGTCTCGGTAAACCACCTTCACCTGCTGGGCGCGGTCGGCGGCTTCGGCGAGTGCCTCCGCCTGACTCGCCTTCGCCTGCCGCAACAGATCGATCGCCTCGTTCTGCTTGTTCAGGGCAGCGACGGCCGTGTCGCGTTCAGCCTTGAGGCTGGCGATTTTCTGGTTTGCGGCCTGCAGATCAGAGCGCGTCAACCAGAGCGACCACCCCAGGCCGCCAATGACAGCCGCCACTATCAGTAGGCCGAGAACCTTCGGGTTCTTGAACAGGTAGACAAAACACTTCTTGAGCAGCTTGAGAAAGCCAAAAAACAGCGCGCCCATTACGTGCCACCGGTCGGCGGATCGTCGTCGCCGCACAACAGCAGGAAGCCGCCGATAATGGCCGCGCAGACGATGAAATAGAACAAGTCGAGCGCCGTCATTAGAAATCGATCTTGTTGTGGTGCAGGATGTAGCGGCCGTTGCCGCTGAATGGCCGCCCCTGAAGTCTGCGGACGAAACGAGTCAGGATAACCTCGAGCCGTGACAGCCGCCGACCGGCCCAATACCAGCCGTCGTGAGCGGCGATGTGCTGCACCCACTGCTCGCCAATGTCCATGATTTCGATGACCGGATCGAAATACTTCTCGCCGAAATCGTCAACCGGTACTTCCCGGCCCAGCAGATCGTTCGTGAGTATCCAGCCGTCTCTCGTCGCGATCCGGGCCGACTGAGAGCATGGAAGCTGAATGCCGCGTTTGGTCGTAACCATGAAGCAACGCATGAGCTTCGGTTCGCTGTACGTCACGTCGAAGTACATCGGCTCAAGCGTCGACGGGTCCGCGCCCTCAAGGCGATCACCGACACGCACGTCCCCGATCCGACCGGTCGGCGTGACGCCGTCGACCACGACACAGCCACTATGGCCGCCCGAATAGGTGTAATTGAACGTCACGGTACAGTAGCCGGAATATTTAACGTAGCCGGCCGCATCGGTCACCTTGACTCGGAAGGTGCCGCTGACTGAGCCGCTGGTGCCGCCGGAAATAACAGCCTCATAAGTGCCGTCTTCGTCTACATAACCCTGCCCAGACACCCGGTACCAGTTGTAGCTGTAGGGCTTCTTCCCGCCGCTGACACTGGCCCGCACGGTCACGGACGCAGTACAGGATGATCCCGTCGTCGAGCAGCTCGCCGACGCACTGCTGGGGATGGAGACCGCCAGATTGCTGACGTAATTGTAATGCGCCGTGAATGTGCAGTAGTTGCTGTAAACAGAGTAGCCCAGGCTGTCCGTCACCTTCACCCGGAACCGGACGCTGTCGTCGCCGTTGGTCCGGTTCCGAATGACAACATACGAGTTGGTGAATCCGTCCGGCCATGTGGTTTCGCCGGTACCGTTATCGTACTGCCACTCGTACGAATATGGCGGCTTCCCGCCGCGCACGACCGCGTCCACGCGCTTCTCGACCACGCAGGAGTCGCCCGACGTCGAGCAATCGCCGCTGATGGCATCGGGAATGCTGGCGGACAGGTTGTTGATGAAGTGGTACTGGAATCCGATTGTGCAGCTGTTGGTAGAAACCTGCTTGCCGCTGGCGTCGGTAACGCGACAACCGACGGTGGCCAGCACATTCCCGCTCGTGCTGCGCGCGATTGTGGCGGTCTGCTGGTTTTGCGACCCGTTCTGGAACGAGCAGCTGCCCGCTATCACATACCACTCGTACGAGTAAGGCGGCTTCCCTTTCGACACCAGCACCGGCACATTGACAGACGCGACGCAGGAATCGCCGCTGGTGCTACATTCGGCATTGGCCGATACCGGAAGCGACGCTTCGAGGTCGCTCTCGTATACGAGCGAGAAAGTGACAATGCAGTCGTTGGTATCGACAACGCCGTTCTGAGAGTCCGAGACCTGGCAGCTCACAGTCGCCTGTACGTCCGCCGCGTCGGTCGGATCGGCCTCAATCGTGATTGTGTCCGTACCCTGTCCGGCCACGATGGCCGCGCCGGTAACCGTCCAGGCGTACGTGTAACCGGGGAAGCCGCCGCCGGCCGTGACCTGGACTGTAGCCTGCGCCGTACAGCTCGCGCCGCTGGTCGAGCAGGACGCGGCTGCCGTGTCCGGCAAAGACGCGGCCAGCGGGGTATCGGGGCGGGAGTAGCGCGCGGCGAAGATGTCAGCCAGATCTACGCCGGCGACGCTATAGCCGACGTTGCCGGTGATCCG
>DASSNT010000076.1:0-9812 GCA_035701285.1 Gammaproteobacteria bacterium
GGCCCCGGCTCGGTGAGCGTGGCCAAGGCCAGCATTTCCGGTGCGTCGGCATCCGTCAGCGTCAGAATGTCGTCGCCTGCGATGGCATGAGGCATACGCTCAGTCGCCACCATTTGCACGCCCTTGGCTGCTGCTAACAGCCGAAGGCCGGGCGGCACCACCACTTCCGGACCCTGCAAGACGTAGACTTTTTCGCGCGGTTTCACCAGATCCGCCAACGCGGTCAGCGCTTCGGTGCTATCGTCCCGAGCGGAAGCGAACAGGTTGACGTCGCGCGTGAAACGCTTCGCCAGGTCGCTGCCTTCCGACAAGGACGCGTGGAATGTGCTCAGGCTGGCCCAGACGGGCCGGTCAAGCTCGTGCATGTTCTCTTTGGCCTTTTATTAGTCGATTTCTTTCGGCATCGGCGGCGCATGATCGGGTGCGGGAATCGAAAGATCGCTCACCGGCTGTAAGCCGTTTTGTTGCAGCCCAGTGTTCAGTCTCGCCAAAGCTTCCGAGCGAAGTTGTTGCCACTTTGTCAGCGCCTGATCCAGATAGTGGAGATACATATCCACCGCTTGGTACTGCGGCTCCGTTGGCGCGCGATCCGCGCTGCCGATCTTGCCGTAGAACGAAGCCAGTCGATCGTTGATGGAGCCCAGGCCCTGCTCGTCGGCCGGGTTGTCGAGCAATCGCTCCGCGGCCTTGTCGAGCTTTTCTATCGCCTGGGCCAGCTGCGAGCGATCGCCCGCACTTCGTTCGCGCTCCTCGAGCTGCGCGCGCAGCGATCGCACTTGCTGATAAGCCGCGTAGTCTTTTTCCAGCGCGTCGCTGACCTTCATCTCGAGCGCGAACTGCTTTTGCAGCGCGTGATCCTGCACCTGCACACGCGGGTCCATTTCGATGGTTAACGGCTGCGACCAGGTGTGCCCGTTTACGCTCAGCTTGACGGTGTACTGGCCCGGCAGCGCCAGCGCGCCTTCGGGCTCGACTGGCGTGTTTTCGCCGGCGACCGCGGCTATCGTGTAGCCGAAGCGGATCGCCTTTGGATGCGGGTAGCGCAGGTTCCAGACGAAGCGGTGGTGGCCGGCGTCGGTGCCGGGACGCGGCGGCGGCTGCACCCAGCTTTCCGGGAAATAGCGGAACGCGTTGAATTCCGACGCCGGTTCGTTGCTGGCGAAACGCCGCACCAGCTTGCCCTGATCGTTATAGATCGACAGCACCACCGGTCCGTCCGCCGGGCTTTCCAGATAGTAATCGATGATCGCGCCGGCCGGAGGGTTCTTGCCGACGGGTTCTTCCGGCGGCAGCGGCGTGTCGTGGTTTTCGTCGCGGCGCACGCGGATTGCCACGCCCGGCTTGAACAGGTAGTCGCCATCGACCGCGCCGGCGGCAATCTGACGCAGAGGACTCACGTCGTCCAGCACCCACAGCGCGCGACCCAGCGTGGCGGCGATAAGATCGCCGGCATGAATCGTCAGATCGCGTACCGACGTGGCCGGCAGATTCAACGTCAGCGGCTGCCAATGCGCGCCGTCATCGAACGATACGTACGCACCCGTGTTGGTGCCGGCATAGAGCAGGCCCTTCTGCTTCGGATCCGCGCGTACGACGTTGACATACTGGTTCGCCGGCAGGCCCCGGCTGATCGACGTCCAGGTGCGGCCGTAGTCGTGTGTGCGATAGACGTAGGGGCTGAAGTCCGCAAGTCGATGCCGGTCGACCGCGATATATGCCGTTGCCGGGTCGCGCGCGGAGACGTCGACGCTGGCGATCTTGCTCCAGTCGCGCACGCTGTCCGGCGTGACATCCTGCCAATGATGGCCGTTATCGCGCGTTAACTGGACGTGACCGTTGTCGGTGCCGATCCAGATGTCGTTGCTGTCGGCCGGGGAGGGCGCGATAGCGTAGATCACGCCGTAACCGCACACGCTCGCGTGCGGAATCGGCACGTGTTCCTTGTTGCAATCCTGCGCCTGTTCGTTCTTGCCGGTGAGGTCCGGGCTGATCTTCTGCCAGTGCCGGCCCTGGTCGGTCGAGGCGAACAGGTGCTGCGCGCCGACATATAACGTGTACGGCGGCTCGTGGCGAATCGCGAGCGGCGTGAACCACGTGTAACGGTTCTCGACCGTGTTTGGCCGCGCGGCGTAGGTGGAGACCGGCCACGGCGAAATGTTCTGCGACTGACCGGTGCGCGCGTCGAACCGCGTCAGGTGGCCGCCGAGACCGCTGCCGTAGACGATGTTCGGGTTGCGCGGGTCGGGCACGTCGAAGTCGCGCTCGTCGGCGCCGACGGAATACCACTCGCGGTAGGTGATGACGCCATAATCGCCGCGGTTCAGGATGCCGACCGTGCCGCTGTCCTGCTGGCCGCTGTAGATGCGGTACGGAAACGCATTGTCGGCTTCGACGTGATAGAACTGGCCGGTCGGCTGGTTGTACCAGCTCGACCAGGTCCGGCCGCCGTTGACGGTAATCGTCGCGCCCTGGTCGACGCCCGCGATCATGCGTTCCGGGTGCGCCGGGTTGATCCAGAACTGATGATAGTCGTCGCCGCCCGGCGAGCCCTTGGTGATGGTGAAGTGTTTGCCGCCGTCGCTGGAGCGGCGCAGCGAGCGGCCCATCAGGTAGACCGTGTTCGGGTCGTTCGGCGCGACGCGCACGCGGCCAAAGTACGAATCGGCCAGGCGTTCGTGCTGGTTCACGTACTGCCAGTGCGCGCCGCCGTCCTCGGAGCGGTACACGCCGCCGTCTTCCTTCGCCTGCACGATCGCGTAAACGATCTTGCCGTCGCTGCCGCGAGCGACGCCCACGCCGATGCGGCCCATCGGGCTGTCGGGCAGGCCATTGCTCAGCCGATGCCAGGTGCGGCCCTCGTCGGTGCTCTTGTAAATGCCGCTTTCCGGGCCGATCGGCGCTTCGAAATAGTCGAGCCACGGCTTCATGCGCACCTGCCAGAGGGCCGCGTACACGACTTCCGGATGCGTCGGGTCGAACGCAATGTCGACCGCGCCGGTCCGGTCGCTGACGTACAGCGTCTTGTGCCAGGTCTCGCCGCCGTCGTCGCTCAAGAACACGCCGCGCTGCTCGTTGGCGCCGAACACGTGGCCCAGCGCCGCGACCAGCACCACGTCCGGGTTGTTCGGATCGACGAGAATGCGGGCGATGTGGCGCGTGTCTTCGAGGCCGATGTTGTGCCAGGTCCGGCCGCCGTCGATGGTTTTGTAGACACCGTTGCCGGCGGCGATGTCGTAGCGCGTCGCGACTTGGCCGGAGCCCATGTAGATGACGTCCGGATTGGACGGCGCGACCGCGAGCGCGCCGACCGACGAGCCGCCGGCGGGATCGAAGATCGGTTGCCAGGTGATGCCGTTGTCGATGGTTTTCCAGACGCCGCCGTCCGCGCCGCCGAACAGCCAGACGTTCGGGCTGCCCGGCACGCCGGTCACGGCTGTCGCCCAGCCGGCGCGGAAGGGGCCGACGAGGCGCCATTGCATGTCGTTGTAGGTGTTGGTTGGGACGGCGGCCATGCTGGCGGCCGGGAACAGGACGAGAATTGGAATCAGCAATCGCAGCCGGAAGCTTTTCATTAGTTTCTCCGTAGCACACGGATGCGCATTCTTGACCTTCTCGCTGAGGGAGAAGGAGTAGAACAGGCGCAGGGGTTTTAAGTGTACGCCCGGAAGGGGCGACCGTCAGGTATGCCAGCGCCTGAAGATGAGGCTGGTGTTGATGCCGCCGAACGCGAAGTTGTTGCTCATGAAGTATTCGATGTCGAGCTGGCGGCCGTCGCCGGTCAGGTAGTCGAGTTCGGCGCAGGCGGGGTCGAGGTTGTCGAGGTTGATCGTCGGCGCGAACCAGTTGGCGCGCATCATCTCGATCGACAGCCACGCTTCCAGCGAGCCGCAGGCGCCGAGCGAGTGGCCGAAATAGCTTTTCAGCGAGCTGATCGGCGTGTGCCGGCCGATGACTTCTCCGGTGGCAACCGATTCGGCGACGTCGCCGCGGTCGGTCGCGGTGCCGTGGGCGTTGACGTAGCCGATGGCGGCCGGTTCCAGCGCGGCATCGGCCAGGGCCTGTCGCATCACCGCGGCCATCGTCTCCACCTGCGGCTGGGTGATGTGGGCGCCGTCGGAGTTGGTGCCGAAGCCGACCACTTCGGCGTAGATCGTCGCGCCGCGGCGGCGGGCATGTTCCAGGTCTTCCAGTATCAGCGTGGCCGCGCCTTCGCCGACCACCAGCCCGTCGCGGTCCCGGTCGAACGGCCGGGGCGTCGTTTCCGGCGCATCGTTGCGGGTGCTGGTGGCGAACAGCGTGTCGAACACGGCCGTCGTGCCGATGCTTAATTCCTCGCCGCCGCCGGTAATCATCACCGACTGCTTGCCGCTCTGGATGGTTTCGTAGGCGAAGCCGATCGCCTGGCTGCCGGAAGTGCACGCGCTGCTGGACGGGATGATGCGGCCGTTGATGCCGAAGAACAGGCTGATGTTCACCGCGCCGGTGTGGCTCATCATCTGAACGTAGGTATTCGACGTGATGCCGCGCAGGCTGCGGGTGGTGCCGAGCCGTCCGAAGGCGACGACGGCCTCGGCACTGCCGGCGCACGCGCCGTAGGCGACGCCGGTGTTGCCGCTGCCTAATACGGGATCGCCGAGCAGGCCGGCGTCTTCAAGCGCGATTTCAGTGGCGCGCGTCGACATGCGGGCGACGGGACCCATGCTGCGCGTGCGCTTGCGGTCGTAGTGCGGCGGCAGCGTGTAGTCCTGAACCGGCGCGGCCAGGCAGGTGTTCATCGACTGGATGTCCTGCCACTCGGTCATGCGCCGCACCCCGGATTGGCGCGCGCGCAACCTGGCGGCGATGCTCGGCCAGTCGTGCCCGAGCGCCGTCAAGCCCCCCATGCCGGTCACCACTACGCGTCGCGGCACTATGCGCCTCCCCTCATAATGGACTGTCGAAAGCCGCGTGCGGCGTGGTCGTCAAGCAGCGCTACCGCCCTCCCCGGAGCGCGCCGCCAGCAATTTTTCGATGACGCGCTGCACGTCGCCGACCGTGCGGACTTCCTTGAAGTCCTCCGGGCTGACCTTGCAGCCGGTGATTTCCTGCACCTGGATGACCATGTCGACGGCGTCGATGCTGTCGAGGTCCAGATCCTCGTTCAACCGGGCATCGTGCGTGATGGCCGCCGGATCGAGTTCGAACTGCTCGACCAACGTGTCCTTGAGAGTCTGGAAAACGTCCTGCTGGTTCATCGACATGTCTGGATAACGTTGCTGGTTCGCCGCGGAAGCCTATAGTACCGGTTCCAGCCGGTCAATTAAGTGTCCGCTCGCCAGCAGTTCGGGCACGGTCACGCATTCCAGGCCCTTCTCGCGCAGGCCTTCGAGTATTAGTCGGACCGCTTCGACGCAATGCGCCCGCCGCTCACCCGGGAGATCGTGACCGTCGTGCAGCAGCACGATGTCGCCGCCGCGCACCCGCGCCAGCACGCGTGCCGCGATCGCCTCCGGGTCCGGCAGGCGCGTGTCGTGGCTGTGCAGCGACCAGGCCACCATCGTCACGTCGCGCTGCCACGCGGCGCGCGCAAGTTCGCCGCATTTCAGACCCACCGGCGGCCGGTAAAGGATCGGCCGGTCGCCCCGGCCGAGCGCGGCGATGGCCTCATGGCAGCGATCGATTTCCTCGCGATGCCGCCGCGGCCGGTAAAAGTTCTGCAGGCGCGAGTGACGCCACGAGTGGTTGTCGAGCGCGTGGCCTTCGGCCACGATGCGCCTGCCGATGTCCGGTTGTGCGGCGAGCTTCCGGCCAATCACGAAGAACGTGGCGTGCGCGCCGGCGGCAGCGAGTGCGTCCAGCACCTGCGGTGTCACGTCCGGATCCGGTCCGTCGTCGAAAGTCAGCGCGACGCGCCGGCTGCCTCGCGGCCCGTGCGCGATCGTCGGATAGAACACGCTCGACGCCGGCCGCGCGATGCCGTCTGCAACCAGCCAGATGAGCGCAATGGCGGGCACGAGGAGCGCGAGCGCCGGCCAGCCGAACAGCGCGATCGCCATGCCGGTCGCGATCAGCCAGGCCAGGCTGAGGTGGTGCAGATTGCAGCGCAGCCAACGCATCGTCAGCCGAATTCGACCTGCGGGTCGACATCGGCATCGTAATCGACGTCGTCGCGCGCGAAGCCGAACAGGCGCAGGAATTCGCGCTTGTAACTGCCGTAGTCGGTGAGGTCGAACAGGTTGTCGTCCGTCACTTGCGGCCACAGCGCGCGGCATTCGGCCTGCACGTCGTCGCGCAGTTCGCGGTCGTCCAGCCGCAGCCGCAGGCTTGAGTCGCCGCGTGCGCCGTAGAGATAGTCGCGAAACAGCCGGTTCTGCTGGTCGATCGCGTTTTCGTGCAGCCCCTTGTCCTTCATGACCTTGAAGACCAGCGACACGTACAGCGGTATGACAGGAATTGCCGCGCTCGCCTGGGTGACGATGGATTTGAGGATGGCGACGCGGGCGAATGCGGAATCGCTAAACCGCTCGCACAGTTCCGTCGCGGTTTCCTCCAGATGCGCCTTCGCGCGACCGATGGTGCCGTGCCGGTAAATCGGCCAGGTGAGTTCCGGGCCGACGTAGCTGAATGCGACGGTTCGCGCGTCGGCCGCGAGTACGCCGGCATCGGCCAGTGCGGCCGTCCACAGGGCCCAGTCTTCGCCGCCCATGACCGTGACAGTGTCGGCGATTTCGTGTTCGGTCGCCGGTTCGACGGTCACCGGTTTCAGCCGATCGTGGTCGGTGTCGATCGTCGTGCCCGAAAAGGGCTCGCCGATTGGTTTCAGCGCGGTCTGAATGCGTTCGCCGCTGTCGGGCAGCCGCCGCGCCGGCGCGGCGAGCGAGTAAACGACCAGGTCAATTGGCCCGTCCATCTGTTCGCGGATGAGGTCGATTGCCTGGGCGCGCGTCTCGTCCGAAAAGGCGTCGCCGTTGATGGACAGACTCTGCAAGCCCGCCTGCTTCGCAAACCGGTCGAAGGCCGCACTGTTGTACCAGCCGGCGCTGCCCGGCTTGCGGCTCTTGCCGGGCTTTTCGAAAAAAACGCCGAGCGTGGCCGCACCGAACCCGAACGCCGCGGTGATTCTTGCCGCCAGCCCATAGCCGGTGGAGGCGCCGATGACCAGCACGCGTTGCGGTCCGCCGGTGCGCGTGCCCAGGCGCTGCGTCGCCTCGATCTGGTCGAGCACGTTCTTTTCGCAGCCGAGCGGGTGCGCCGTCGTGCAAATAAAGCCCCAGGTGCGCGGATGAATAATCATGCCGGCATTCTAACCGCTTGCGGCAGTTAAACGCGCCATGCAATGATCGGCCGCCATGACCGCACCAGCGCAGCCCTCGTGGCGACAACAGGCCACGGCTCGAATCCGCTCGCACTGGTCGGTCAAGGCGTTCGGAACGGTCGCCTACATGGCGGCGTTCATGACGGCCTATTTCGCGCTGCTCCGCCACCCGCAGTTTCCGGTCACTGTCGTGCCGTTGCAGCCGCTCGATCGGCTGGTGGCATTCGAGCCGTGGGCGCTGCTGCCGTACGCGAGCCTGTGGTTGTATATCGCGCTGGTGCCGGCGCTGCTCGACCTCCGCCGCGAGATGGCGCCGTACCTCAGCGCTGTAACGCTGCTCTGCCTGCTCGGCTGCGCCGCGTTCCTGTTCTGGCCGACCGCGGTGCCGCGCTTCGCCATCGACTGGTCCGCTTATCCGCCGGTCGCATTTCTGAAGGCCGCCGATGACGCGGGCAACGCCTGTCCTTCCCTGCACGTCGCCTTTGCCGTGCTGACCGCGCTGTGGCTCGGGTGGCTGCTCCGCCGGATCGGCGCGCCGGCGGTCCTGCACGTTCTCAATATCGCCTGGTGTCTGCTGATCGCATGGTCGGCGCTGGCGACCCGGCAGCACGTGGCCCTGGACCTTGAAATCGGCGCGCTGCTGGGCGGCGCCGTCGCGTTGCTGCACCTGCGCTTCTGGCCGGGAATCAGTTTGTTAAACTAGCGCATACGGACCGCGGACGCGGGGGATTGGGGACCTGATGAACGATGGCCTGAAAATGGCCCGGCAAGATGCGGCCATCGGCTTCGGCATTGCCCGCTGGCGTGCCTGGACGCCGAGCGTGACGGAAAACACCGGCTGGAGCGCGTGGCTCGGCGGCCAGGCCGGCGCCGACGCCGATGCGCAACCCGATGTCAGCTATTTGCCCGCGTTGTTGCGGCGCCGTCTCGACCGGATGGGGCGCATGGCGCTGCACACGGCATGGCCGTGCGCCGAGGGGCTGGAAGGCTTCGAGTTCGTATTCGGCTCGCGGCACGGTTCGCTGGGCCGCACCGCCGAATTGCTGGTCGACCTGGCAAACGATGAGCCGATGTCGCCGGCGGCCTTCAGTCTGGCGGTGCACAACAGTGTCGCCGGGTTGTTCTCGATCGCCCTCGGCAACCGCTGCCAGGCGACGGCGATGGCGGCGGGTCTTGACACCCTCGGCATGAGCCTGCTCGAAGGGGCCACGCTGGTCGCGGAAGGTGCACGGCACGTGATCGTCACCTACGCTGAAGATCGGGTCCCCGAGCTGTACGAGTCGCTGGTGCCGACACCGTCCACGCACCCGTTTGCAATTTCGTTGCTGCTGGTGCCCGCAGCGGACGTGCCGCTTCAATGCTCGTTCGCACCGGCGGCGGAAAGCGCCGCTGAGGCCCCCGAGGCGGCATTGATCCGTTTTCTCGTCGAAGCGCCGCAGTCGGCCATCATCGGCGTCGATCAACCGTGGCAGCTGGAGCGCCAGGGCCATGGGTAAATGGTGGCGCGTATTCGGCACCGGGCTGTGCTTTGCATTGTATGGCGCGCTGAGCTGGATTGCGGGCTTCACGCTGCTGCCGTTGCTGCTTGCATGGCCGGGCACGGCGGCGGCGCGCGAGTGCCGGGTTCGCCGGCTCGTCAGCGCGTCGTTCCGCTGCTTGCTGGCCGTTGCCGCTGCCTTGCGGCTGGGGCATGTCGAGATCGAAGGGCGCGAATGGCTGGCTCGGGCCGACGGCAAGCTGGTGGTGGCCACGCATCCGATGTATCTGGACGTCGTGGCGCTGGTCGCCCTGCTGCCGCAGGCGGACTGCGTGATCAAGCAGGCGATGTGGCGCAATCCGCTGTATCGCCGCTTCGTCAGGTCGCTCGGCTATATCGGCAACGCCAGCAGCGCAGGGCTTATGGAAGACTGCGCCGAGTCGCTGCGGCGCGGGCGCACGCTGATTCTGTTTCCCGAGGGCACCCGTTCAACGCCGGGCACGCCCTTGCGCTTCCGGCGCGGCGCAGCGCAGGTCGCAGTTCGCAGTCAGTGCGATATCCTGCCGGTTATGATTCGCTGCGAGCCTGCGGCGCTCGGCAAACGCAGCGCCTGGTACCAGGTGCCGGGCCGGCGCTGGCGGTTGTCGATCAAGGTCCTTCCGCCACAGCCGCTGTCGGCGTTCGGTTACCGGGAGGACATGCCGCACGGCGTGGCGGCGAGGCGCGTCACCCGCGCCATGGAAAATTTTTTCACTCAACACCTTGCAACGCATGAATACACTGATCGAAGAATTGAAGCAGCTCATCATCGACTCGCTCGATCTTGAGGATCTGACGCCGGCCGACATCGATGCTGACGCGCCGCTGTTCGGCGACGGCCTCGGCCTGGATTCCATCGATGCGCTGGAGCTGGGCGTCGCGATCCAGAAGCGCTACCACGTCAAGCTGGAAGCGACTTCGGCGGAAACTCGCGAGCATTTCCATTCGGTGGCGAGCCTGGCCCGCTTCATCGAGTCGCAACAGGGCGCCGTGTGACGCGCC
>DASSNT010000077.1:0-7862 GCA_035701285.1 Gammaproteobacteria bacterium
TTGCGGCCGACGCTGCCTTCGGTGACGTACACGAAACGGATCACGCCCTCCGGGTCGACCAGGAACGCGGCGCGGCGAGCGACGCCTTCCTCGTCGAGAATCCCCAGCGCGCTGGTCAGATCCTTGCGAATGTCGGCCAGCATCGGGAAGGGCAGATCGCGCAGGTCGTCATGGCTGCGACGCCAGGCGAGGTGCACGTGCTCGCTGTCCGTGCTTGCGGCCATGATCTGGCAGTCGCGATCCTGGAACTGCTCGTTCAGATCGCCGAAACCCTTGATCTCGGTCGGGCACACGAACGTGAAGTCCTTCGGGTAGAAGAAAATGCACTGCCACTTGCCCTTGTGGGTTTCGTTGGTGATGTCGGTAAACGCCGTGTCGAGGTTGTCGATCGCGACGGTCGCCTTCAGATTGAACTCTGGAAATTTGTCTCCGACGGTAAGCATGATGTCCTCCGGGTTGATGAAATGCTCAGGCCTTGTTTGCCCTTGCGAATAAGATAAGGGCGTGCCTTTCATTATTCAAATGAATTATATTGATAGTATCCATAGGCTCCATGAATTAACATAAGGGTATGAATCTCCGCGATCTCCAATACCTGCTCGCGCTGGCGGAGCACCGCCACTTCGGCCGTGCCGCCGAGGCGTCATTTGTCAGTCAACCGACTTTATCCACTCAAATCAAGAAGTTGGAAGACGAGCTTGGTGTCACCCTGGTCGAGCGCGGGTCCCGGCAGGTGCTGCTGACGGAGGCGGGCAAGGCGATACTCGAGCGCGCCCGCGACGCGCTGGCCGATGTCGACGAAATCCGACGAATCGCCAAGCGGATGCGCGATCCGGAGGCGCAAACCATACGCCTTGGCATCTTCCCGACGCTGGGCCCGTACCTGTTGCCGCACGTCCTGCCGGTGGTCCGCCAGCGTTTTCCCAAACTTGAACTGCTGCTGGTGGAAGAAAAAACCGAAGACATCCTCGCGCGGTTGCGCGAAGGGCGGCTCGACGCGGTCGTCGTCGCGCTGCCGGTGCCGGACGAAGGCCTCAAGACGACGTTCCTGTTCGAGGAGCCATTCGTGCTCGCCGCGCCGAAGGATCACGAGTTGGCCAAGCGCCAGTCAGTCGTGCTGGAGGATCTGATCGGACGCAACCTGCTGCTGCTCGAGGAAGGTCATTGCCTCCGCGACCAGGCGCTTGAAGTGTGCCAGTTGGCGGGCGCCAACGAGCGTGGCGGATTCCGCGCCACCAGCCTCGAAACGCTGCGCTACATGGTCGCCGGCGGCGCCGGCATCACGTTGTTGCCGGTGCTGGCAACGAAGCCACCCACCGCGCCGGTCGAGGGCCTGCAGCTGATCGAGTTCCAGGACGGCGCGCCCAGCCGCCGGATTGCCATGCTCTGGCGGGACAGCGCCACATCCGCCGACCTGCTTGCGGCGCTGGCAACCCTGTTCAAATCACTGCCGGCGGATCTGTTAGCCGCCTGACGTCAATAAGCTGACATCGAATAGGGCCGCGTTTCCGGCGCCGTTGCCCAGTTCTTGTTCGGGTGTGCCTGCATGACAAAGCGGAGCGTGCCGCCCGCGACGATTTCCGCCTGACGAATATAGCTGCGATCGAGCGGCTTACCGTTCAACGTCACGGACCCGACGTAGGGATGGTCGGCATCCAGGTTGTCGGCCACCACGGTGAAGTCCTTGCCGTTCGGCAGGTGCAGCGTGGCGCGGTTCACGAACGGCCGGCCGATAACGTATTCATTGCTGGCGGGCGTCACCGGGTAGAAGCCGAGCGCGGTAAAGATCAGCCAGGCGGACATCTGGCCGCAATCGTCATTCCCGGGCAATCCAGTCGGCCCGGCGCCGTATTGGGTGGTGACGATCTGCGTTAGGCGCTGTTGCGCCAGCCACGGTGCGCCGGCGTAATCGTAGAGATAGGCGATGTGCTGGCTGGGCTCGTTGCCCTGCGCGTAGTAGCCGATCAGCCCGGAAATGTCTTCGACATGGGCAAATTCGGCCGGGTCGACGTCAGCATCGAAAACATGGTTCAGTTTGTCGATCAGCGTTTGCTCGCCGCCCAGCGCGTGGATCAGCCCGCCGATGTCCTGCGGTTCGTACCACGAATATTCCCACGCGTTGCCTTCGGTGTAGTCGGCGTTGTAGCCGGCCTTGGCCGGATCGAACGGCGTGCGGAAGTCGCCGTCGCTTTTACGCGCGCGAGCGAAACCGGTTTCCTTGTCGAACACGTTGCGCCAGTTGCGCGCGCGCCGGTAGAAGCGCTCGGCAA
Source organism: Gammaproteobacteria bacterium (assembly GCA_035701285.1). Lineage (GTDB taxonomy): Bacteria > Pseudomonadota > Gammaproteobacteria > Natronospirales > DASSBR01 > DASSBR01. The sequence continues at coordinate 2,271 of DASSNT010000077.1, forward strand.
TCTCCTTGTGCCCCATCGCTTCTGCCATGCGCGCGATCGTCCAGTCGTCGAACGCGTATTCCAGCGTCTTGGAAGCCCCCTCGGGTTCTTTATCGATCGGCACGTAGCCCAGGCGCATATATTCGTCGAGGCCGTCGTACGGGCCGTAAGTCGCGCTGGCGACCATCGCATCCAACGCGTTATCAGCCGAATAGCCGCGGATGCCTTTCATATAGGCATCGGCAATGACCGCCACGGCGTGATAGCCGATCATGCACCACGTCTCCTGTCCCTGAAATTGCCAGATGGGCAGAATCCCGTAGGCGCTGGCCTGCTGCGACGCGAGCAGCGAATTGATGAAATCGCTGGTGCGCTGCGGCGGCTGGATCAGCGTCAGCAGCGGATGCTCGGCGCGGTAGGTGTCCCAGAGCGAGTAGGTCGAATAGAACGTGAAATCCTGCGCCTGATGCACCTGGTTGTCCGGACCGCGGTAGCGGCCATCGCTGTCCATCGCGAGATTGGGCGCGATCAGCGCATGATAGAGCGCCGTGTAGAACATGGTTTCCATCGCCGGTGGCGCGTCGACGTCGATGACCGATAGCGCGCGGGTCCAGTCAGCCTTTGCCGACGCGCGCGTTGCGTCAAAGCTCCAACCGTCGAGCGTCTCCAGATTGCCGATCGCATTGGCTTCGCTGACCGGCGAAATCGCGACCTTGATCAGCAGCGGTTGCGTCAGCCTGCCGAAGTCGAACACGCCGATCGCGCCGCGGCCTTCGATTTGCGCGCGGGCCGCCGGATTGCCGTTGGCCGGCGGCGGGAAGCCGTTGTAGGCGACCTCGCCTTCGCGGTCGTACAGCTCGTGGCCGGCGAGCGGCTGCGAAAAGCGCATCGCGAAGTACAGTTTGCGGCCCGGCGCCCAGCCGCGCGTGGCGCGGTAGCCGGTGATCGTGCCGTCGGGGTGAATCCGGATGCGCGACCACAGTACTTTGCCGGGATAGTTGTAGATGCTCGAACGCAGATCGAGCAGCACATGCGCAGGCTTGCCGGCCGGAAAGCGGTAGCGGTGCAAGCCGACGCGGTCGGTCGCGGTCAGCTCGGCACGAATGCCGTAGTCCGAAAGCGTGACGGCGTAATAGCCCGGCTCGGCCTGCTCGGTGTCATGGCTGAAGCGCGAGCGGTAGCCGCTGCCGGGTTCGCCCACGGCACCGGGTTCGAGCTGGACGGACCCCGCGATCGGCATGATCAGCACGTCGCCGAGATCGGAATGACCGGTGCCGGAAAAATGGGTGTGCGAAAAGCCGCGAATCGTGGTGTCGTCGTACCGGTAGCCCGCCGCCCAATCGTAGCTTTCGTGGAAGTTGCGGATCTGCGTGTCGGGACTCAACTGAATCATGCCGAACGGTACGGTGGCACCGGGAAAGGTATGGCCGTCGCCGCCGGTGCCGATGAATGGATCGACGGCGGCGTAGGCCTTCGCGGAGCCGGTGGCATTGGCCGCGGGCATTACGGCGACGATAAAGCCGAACAATGCGGCGGAAAGGATGGTGCGGCGACTGACTGGCATGATGGCTCCCAAAGGCTTTGACACGGCGGGGTGATCTGGCTACCGTTCACGGGCCCAAACCTTAATACATGGCCCGCCCGTTGTCATCGAACCTCCAGCCTGAGACGGCCGCAATTCCAAAACCGGCCACCAACAAGTCGGCACTGACGGTCGTCACGCTGATCTTTTTCATGTGGGGGTTTCTGACCAGCCTCAACGACGTGCTGATTCCGCATCTGAAAGCGGTGTTCGCGCTGAACTATACCGAGATCATGCTGGTGCAGTTCACGTTCTTCGGGGCGTATTTCGTGATGTCGCTGCCGTCCGGCAAAGTAGTCTCACTGGTGGGTTACAAGCGCAGCATCGTCATCGGCCTGCTGATTGCCGGCGTCGGCGCGGCGTTGTTTTATCCCGCCGCCGCGCTGCCTTCGTACCCGCTGTTTCTTGGCGCATTTTTTATCCTGGCGAGCGGCATCACCTTGTTGCAGGTTGCCGCCAATCCCTACGTCAGCCTGCTGGGACCGGAGCGTACCGCCTCCAGCCGCTTGAACCTGGCGCAAGCGCTGAATTCACTCGGGACGACATTGGCGCCCAAATTCGGGGGCGTCCTGATACTGTCTGGCACGGTGCTCGGCGCGGCCGAGCTGGCGCAACTGCCTGCTGTGCAGCAGGCCGCGTACCGCGCCGCGCAAGCGCAGTCGGTCCAGGGACCATACCTCATCCTCGCCGCCGTGCTCGCGGCGTTGGCCCTGATGGTGTTTCTTTTTCGTCTACCGGCCCCTGGCGCTGAACAGGCAACGGACCATTCTCGGCATCGTTTCCGGGACGCACTGAGGCATCGGCACCTGCTGTTCGGCGTCATCGGCATTTTCGTCTATGTCGGGGCCGAGGTGTCGATCGGCAGCTTCATGATCAACTACCTGGCGTTGCCGGACATCGGCAACCTGGCCGAAAGCCGCGCGGCCAATTTCGTCGCCTTGTACTGGGGCGGCGCGATGATCGGCCGGTTCGCCGGCGCGTTGCTGTTGCAGAAGGTCGATCCGCGCAAGTTGCTGAGCCTGTTCGCGGCAATCGCGGCGCTGCTGGTACTCACGACGATGCTGACGACAGGCTCGGTCGCCGTCTGGAGCGTGGTCGCGATCGGCCTGTTCAATTCGATTATGTTTCCGAATGTCTTCACGTTCGGCATCGAAAAGATGGGCGCGCTGACAGGGACGGCTTCCAGTCTGCTGATCATGGCGATCGTAGGCGGCGCGGTCATTCCGCTGCTGCAAGGCGCGCTGGCCGACACCATCGGCGTGCATCATGCCTTCGTGCTGCCGTTGCTGTGTTATCTCTACATCGTCTTTTACGGCTTGAAGGGGTCACAGATTCGTGCCTGAGGTGATCTGCTTCGGCGAGGCGCTGATCGACTTTCACGCGCAGGGTCCGCTTGAAGCCGGCGCACCCGCGCGGTTCGTGCAGTACGCCGGCGGCGCACCTGCCAACGTCGCGGTGGCGGTGGCGCGCCTTGGCGGCGATGCGGCTTACATCGGCATGCTGGGCCGCGACATGTTTGCCGACTTCCTGTTGCAGAGCTTCAGCGATGCCGGCGTCGATACCCGTTATATTGCGCGCACCGCCGCGGCGAATACCGGTCTCGCGTTCGTCTCGCTGGATGCTGACGGCGAGCGCCGTTTCAGCTTTTACCGCCCGCCGGCTGCAGACCTGCTGTTTCGACCGGAGCATTTCGACGAAACCTGCCTGGCGTCGGCTTCGGTTTTCCATGCCTGTTCCAACAGCCTGACCGAAGTCGAAATAGCCGGCGCAACACTGGACGGGATGCGTCGCGCTCGGGATGCCGGCGCGCTGATCAGTTTCGACCTCAACTGGCGCCCGGCGCTGTGGCCGCAAAACGTCGATCCACTGCCGCGGATCTGGTCGGCGCTGGCCGAGGCTGAACTGGTCAAGCTGTGCGGCGCCGAGCTGGCCTTTCTTGCCGAACCGCTGGGCAGCGAACAGGCCGTACTGGACAGGCTGTGGGAAGGCCGGACGGCGCTGATGATGATTACCGATGGCGCGCAGCCGATCCGATACTTCACTCGCGACGGGCGCGGTAGCGTTCCGACGTTCCAGACCCGCGTCGTTAACACCAACGCGGCCGGCGACGCCTTTATCGGTGGCTTTTTGTATTGCCTGGCGAAGGAGGGTGTCGGCGCTGCCGATTTCAGCGTCTTTTGCGCTACGGGAGGCTTGGCGACGACAATACGCTTTGCAGCCGCTTGCGGCGCATTCGCGGTGACGCGTCACGGCGCGTTTACCGCAATGCCGACGTTAAACGACGTTCAACCCATGTTGGATGCCTGTCATGACTGACGCCCCTGATTTTCGCTCGCCGCAATTCCTGCGCGACCACATTGCGCAGACAATGCAGTTCTATCACCCGCGCGCGATCGACTCGCAAGGCGGCTTTTTTCATTACTTCAAAGACGACGGCACCGTGTACGAGACGCGTCACCGCCACCTCGTCAGCAGTACGCGTTTTATATTCAATTATGCTATGGCCGCGCGGGAATTCGGCGATCAGGCCTGGCTCGACGCGGCGCATCACGGACTGCGGTATTTGCGCGACGCGCACCGGAATGCGCGCACCGGGGGCTACATCTGGACATTGCGCGACGGCCAGCAGGAGGACAGCACCAACCATTGTTACGGTGCGGCTTTCGTGCTGCTGGCCTACGCCAAATCTTTTGAAGCGGGCATCGACGCGGCCGGCGATTGGCTGGAGGAAACCTGGCGGCTGCTTGAGACGCATTACTGGGACGAGGCGGCCGGCCTGTATCGCGACGAGGCCGACGCCCACTGGCATTTCGCTCCGTACCGCGGCCAGAACGCCAACATGCACCTGTGCGAGGCCATGCTCGCCGCTTTCGAAGCCTGCGGTGAGCGTCGCTATCTGGACCGCGCATACGTGCTGGCCGACCACATGACGCGCCGCCAGGCCGCAAAGGCGGATGGTCTCGTCTGGGAACACTACGACGCGAACTGGGAAGTCGACTGGAACTACAACCGCGACAACCCGCGCCACCTGTTCCGGCCGTGGGGGTTTCAATCCGGCCATCAGACGGAATGGGCCAAGCTGCTGGTCATGCTCGACCGTCATGTCGATGAGCTGTGGCTGGTCCCGCGCGCGCAGGCGTTATTCGATACGGCGCTGGAACGGGCCTGGGATGGCGACTTCGGCGGCATCGTTTACGGCTTCGCGCCTGACGGTTCCGTTTGCGACAGCGACAAATATTACTGGGTTCAGGCCGAGTCGCTGACCGCCGCCGCTGTGCTGGCAGCGCGGACGGAGGAGGCGCGCTACCGGGACTGGTACGACCGGCTGTGGGCGTACTCGTGGCGCTACTTCGTCGACCACCAGTACGGCGCGTGGTACCGCATTCTCGACCGCGAGAACCGCAAGTACAGCGACGAAAAAAGCCCGGCGGGCAAGACCGACTACCACACGATGGGCGCGTGTTATGAACTGCTTCAACTCTTCCGTTAACGGCATGAAGGCGCTGGTTGTGGCACTTGCGTTGCTGGCGCCGGTTGCCGCGCGGGCGATGGACAATCCCGTCGATGCCAAGGCAATGGCAGCTCGCGTCAAAACCGAATTCCTGCACGCCTGGCAAAATTACGAACGCTACGCGTGGGGCCACGACGAGCTGCGGCCGCTGAGCAAAACGCCGCATGACTGGTATGGCCAAAGCCTGCTGATGACGCCGGTCGACGCGGTCGACACGCTGGTGCTGATGGGGCTCGACAAGGAGGCCGCAAAAGCGCGCAAGCTGATCGAGACGCGGCTGTCCTTCGACAAGGACATCTACGTCAAGAACTTCGAAATCACGATTCGGCTGCTGGGTGGCCTGCTGTCCGGCTATGAATTAACCGCTGACAAGCAGTTGCTCGCCCTGGCCAACGATCTGGGCAAGCGGTTGCTGCCGGCATTCGATTCGCCGACCGGCCTGCCGTATCAATACGTGAATCTGCGCACGGGCGAGGTGCGTGGCGTCGAAACCAATCCGGCGGAAACCGGCACGCTGCTG
>DASSNT010000078.1:0-6633 GCA_035701285.1 Gammaproteobacteria bacterium
GCGCTTCCCGGTGCTGGTGGATGAAGGCAGGACGGTGGCGGAATCGAGCATCATCATCGAGCACCTGGCGCTGTTTCATCCCGGGCCGGTTGAATTGATTCCGGGCGATGCGCGTGCTGCGCTCGACGTGCGATTCATGGATCGGTTCTTCGACCTCTACGTCTCGACGCCGCAGGCGCGGATCGTAGCTGATAGTCTCCGCAGCGCCGACAATCGCGATCCCCACGGTGTGAGCCAAGCACGCCGGATGCTCGACACGGCCTACCGCTGGCTCGACAACACCATGGCGGGGCGCGAGTGGGCGGCGGGCGACGCTTTCAGCCTCGCCGACTGCGCCGCGGCGCCCGCGCTGTTTTATGCCGATTGGACCCACCCGATCGATCAGCGATTCAACGACGTGCACGCCTACCGCCGGCGTCTGCTCGCACGGCCGTCGTTCGCGAGAGCGGTGGATGAGGCGCGGCCGTATCGCTCGCTGTTTCCGCTCGGCGCGCCGGACCGGGATTAATATGGGCGTGCTATTCGGGAGCAAGCGCCGCCATCAGCGTGTCAACCAACTGCTTGACCAGGCGCTGGCCCTCTGCCTCGCTGATGTCCAAACCGGACAGCGGGCTGATGTAGGCCTGCTGAAAACAACCGCCGAGCAGCAGCCGTGCAGCCGCCAGCGGATCGGCGTCGCTGCGCACCCGGCCGCGTTGCTGCTCCGCGCGCAGGTAGTGCGCCACCAGTTCATGCGCCTTGTGCGGACCTGCGCCGCGCTCACGCAGGTAGTCGCGTTGCGTCGCCAGGCGGCCCGGTTCCGACAGCAGGCAGGCGCCCAGCGGAATGACTTCGCGATAGAAACGCAGCGCGGCGCAGCCGATTTCTTCCAGATTGCCGCGCACGGTGCCGGAGCCTGCCCGTTCCGGAAAGGCGATGACCTGCCTGATGAAATCGGGCAGCCGCTCGCGAAGCACCGACAGGAACAACGCCTCCTTGCTCTCGAAATGGTTATACAAGGTGCCTTCGGAACAACCGGCTTCGCGCGCGATTTCCCTGGTGGTGGCCTGCGCCAGCCCCTTGGTGCGCATGATGCGTTCGGCGGCTTCAAGAATGCGGTCGCGGGTATTCAAAACTCGGGGGCTCCATATTGAAAATGAGTGAGCGCTCACTTAAACTGAGCGTTCACTCAGTTAAGTTTACTGCCGAGGCTGCGCCATGGTCTACAACCTCTTCCTGTTTCTGCACATAGCCGCCGTGATTGTCTGGATCGGCGGCGGATTTGCCCTCGTCGTGCTGAATGCGCGCATGGCCCGCGATCCCGACCCGGCCGCCACAGCCGTGCTAAGCCGGCAGGCCGCCTTCTTTGGACGCACCGTGTTCGGCCCTGCGGCGATGACCACTTTGGCGGCCGGCATCGTCATGATCGCCGTATCGGGAATGGGGACGCCGCTGTGGGTGATCTGGGGCGTCGCCGGTCTCGTCGCGTCCAGCCTGATCGGCGCCATCCCGGTGCGGCGCACCGGGCAGGCGCTCGCGGCGCTGCACGGCAAGGGCGGCTCCCAGTCGCGCGCCTTGCGGCGACGGCTGACGCTTTTGAGCACCATCGACCTGCTGTTGCTGCTGTCCGTGGTCTGGGCGATGGTCTTCAAGCCCATGTTGTAGATCAAGATTGTCACCGCAGGAATCGTCCCATGAGCATATTATTGGATCACCTGATCGTACCGGCGCGCGACAAGATCGGTTCGGCGCAATTTTTCGCGACGATTTTCGGACTCGAATTCGACCGCAGCACCGTGGGTCATTTTGCGGCCGTTCGCGTCAATGATTCGCTGACGCTGGACTTTGCATCCGCCGAAGATTTCCAGAGCCATCATTACGCGTTCAAGGTCAGCGAGGCGAGATTCGATGCCATTTTCGCCCGAATGCAGGAAGACGGCATGCCCTACGGCAGCGGCCCCGGGCGCCTGGAAGATGGCAAGTTCAACCACCGCCGCGGCGGCCGGGGCGTGTATTTTCGCGACCCGGACGGACATGTGCTGGAACTGCTGACAGCCTGACGGCTTCTCTCTACACTCGCCTCAAGGATTGCTCATGTTCAACGCAAGGATACTCATGGACCGATCTGCCGAAGCGCCGACCGCCGCCACGCCCCTATCCGCCGGTGACCCCGCGGCCGTGGTGCTGGCTGTTTCGGATGTCTCCAAGACCTACTCCTCCGGCTTCACGGCGCTCAAAAGCATTAACCTCGACATCCGCCGCGGTGAAATTTTCGCGCTGCTTGGCCCCAACGGCGCCGGCAAGACGACCCTGATCAACATCATCTGCGGCATCGTCAATGCCAGCACCGGCACGGTCCTGGCCGACGGCCACGACATCGTCGCCGAGTATCGCAAGGCGCGGTCGCTGATAGGGCTGGTACCGCAGGAGCTGACGACCGACGCGTTTGAAACGGTGTGGGCGACGGTCAGCCTGAGCCGCGGCCTGTTCGGCAAGCCGGCGAACCCTGCGCACATCGAGAAGGTGCTCCGGGATCTGGCGTTGTGGGACAAGAAGGATAACAAGATCATCCAGTTGTCCGGCGGCATGAAGCGTCGGGTGCTGATCGCGAAGGCACTGGCGCACGAGCCGAGGATTCTGTTTCTCGACGAGCCGACCGCGGGCGTCGACGTCGAACTGCGCCGCGACATGTGGGAAGTGGTGCGGGCGCTGCGCGCCAGCGGGGTGACGATCATCCTGACCACGCACTACATCGAGGAGGCCGAGGACATGGCCGACCGCGTCGGCGTGATCCACAAGGGCGAGATCATTCTGGTCGAAGACAAGACGGAACTGATGCGCAAGCTGGGCCAGAAGCAGTTGAGGCTGCAACTGCACAACGCGCTTGAGCACGTGCCCGAGGCACTGGCGGCGTACCACCTGGAACTCACTGACGGCGGCAATGAGCTGATCTACACCTACGACACGCGCGGCAAGCGCACCGGCATCACCGCGCTGCTGCGGGACCTGAATGCGGCGGGCATTCCATTCAGCGATTTGCGCACGAAGCAGAGTTCGCTGGAGGAAATCTTCGTCAATCTCGTAAAGGAAAAATGATGAACGTGTACGCGGTTCGCGCGATTTACCTGTTCGAGATGGCGCGCACGTGGCGCACGCTGCTGCAGAGCATCGTGTCGCCGGTGATTTCGACTTCGCTGTATTTCGTCGTCTTCGGCTCCGCCATCGGCTCGCGCATCACGTTGGTCGAAGGCGTGAGCTACGGCGCGTTCATCGTGCCCGGGCTGATCATGCTGATGCTGTTGACGCAAAGCGTGTCCAACGCGTCGTTCGGCATTTACTTTCCGAAGTTCACCGGGACGATTTACGAGGTCCTGTCCGCGCCGGTTTCGTATTTCGAGGTTGTTCTGGGGTATGTCGGCGCGGCGGCGAGCAAGTCGATCATCCTCGGGCTGATCATTCTTGCGACCGCGACCCTGTTCGTGCCGATGCAGATCGCGCATCCGGGATGGATGCTGCTGTTTCTGATATTCACCGCGCTGACGTTCAGCCTGCTCGGCTTTATCATCGGCATCTGGGCGGACAGCTTTGAAAAGCTGCAACTGGTGCCGATGCTGATCATCACGCCGCTGACGTTTCTCGGCGGCAGCTTCTATTCGCTCGACATGCTGCCGCCGTTCTGGCAGAAGGTCACGCTCGCCAATCCGGTGGTGTACCTGATCAGCGGCTTTCGCTGGAGCTTCTACGGCATAGCGGACGTCAGCGTGGCGGCCAGCCTCGGCGCGATCGTTCTGTTTCTGCTGATCGGGCTCGGGGTGGTGTGGTGGATTTTCAAGACGGGATATCGGCTCAAGGCTTAGTGGACCATTAGATGAAATCGCAGGGAAGCCAGTGGCATACACTCAGACGGCTGGCGCCGTTTCTGTGGGAATACCGCATCCGCGCCGGCGCCGCGCTGGGCGCGCTGATTCTTGCCAAGCTGGCGACCGTCGCGGTGCCGCTGGTGCTGAAAGGGATTGTCGATGCCCTGAGTCAATCCGGCAGCGGCGAAGGCGTGCTGGTGTTGCCGCTGGCGTTACTGATTGCATACGGCGCGCTGCGCCTCGCGACAACCGGCTTTGGCGAAATGCGCGACGTGATCTTTGTGCGCGTAACACGCCACGCGATCCGGCGCATCAGCGTGACGCTGTTTCGCCACCTGCACAACCTCGACCTCGCCTTTCACCTGTCGCGCCAGACCGGCAGCCTGTCGCGCGACATCGAACGCGGCGCGCGCGGCATTGGCTTCGTGCTGAGCTTTCTGATCTTCAACATCGTGCCGACGCTGTTCGAGATTTCGCTGGTCGTGGGGATTCTCCTGTTCCATTACAATGCCGTGTTCGCGCTGGTGATCGTGGCGGCGGTTGTCGTCTACATCACGTTCTCGATTTTCGTGACCGAATGGCGCACCGGCTTCGTGCGCAAAGTGAACACGCTGGACTCCGCGGCCAACGCCCACGCGATCGACAGCCTGCTGAATTACGAGACGGTCAAGTATTTCGGCAACGAGGATTTCGAGGCGCGGCGCTACGACGATGATCTGGCGGCATGGGAGACCGAGGCGGTGCGCAACCGCCAATCGCTCGCCGTATTGAATGCGGGGCAGGGACTGATCATCGCCGCCGGCGTCACCGTGCTGATGATCTTTGCCGCCGACCAGGTCACCACCGGGCGGATGACGGTCGGCGACCTGGTGATGATCAACGCCTACCTGCTGCAACTGTTTCTGCCGCTCAACTTCCTCGGGTACGTCTATCGCGAAGTCAAAAGTTCGCTGGCGGACATGGAGCGGATGTTCGTGCTGATGGACCGGCCCGCGGCGCTTCATGATCCGGCTGAAGGGCGCGAGCTCGCCCCCGCCGGCGGCCATGTCCGTTTCGAGAATGTCAGTTTCGGCTATCTGCCGGAACGCCGGATTCTCGACGGCATCGACCTCGACATCCGCCCCGGCATGAAGATCGCCGTCGTCGGCCCGAGCGGCGCCGGCAAGTCAACGCTCGCGCGGCTGTTGTTCCGCTTCTACGACTGCGACGGCGGCCGCATCACCGTCGACGGCCAGGACATTCGCGATGTCACCCAGGCCAGCCTGCGCCGCCACATCGGTGTCGTGCCGCAGGACACAGTGCTGTTCAACGCCGACCTGTACTACAACATCGCCTACGGCAATCCGGACGCGGACCGCGCGGCCGTCGAGCGCGCCGCCGAACTGGCTCATCTCAAGGCCTTTATCGCTACGCTGCCCAACGGCTATGCGACCGAAGTCGGAGAGCGGGGACTGAAATTATCCGGCGGTGAAAAGCAGCGTGTCGCGATCGCCCGGGCGATCCTGAAGAACCCGCGCATCCTGATTCTCGACGAAGCGACGTCGTCGCTGGATTCCCGCTCGGAACGCATGATCCTAGACGCGTTGCGCGACGTGACCCGCAGCCGCACGACGCTGGCGATCGCGCATCGCCTGTCGACGATTGTCGACGCAGACCTGATCGTCGTCCTCGAAGCCGGGCGCGTCGTCGAACGCGGTACGCACGCGAGTCTGCTCACGGCCGACAGCCATTACGCGCGGCTGTGGCGCTTGCAGAACGAGGGCGGCGGATCGTCTTCCTCTCCTCTCCCTTCGGGAGAGGAGTCGATGGTTAAAGGAGAGTGCCATGCATCGCAGTCGTCTTTCTGCAATAGTCATTGATTGCCTGGATGAACAGTTCGAAGAGTGCGTCGCCTTCTGGGCGGCGGCGTTCGGCGGTCCGCCCCCGCGCAAGCCAGCCAAACGGCAACGTTACGTCAAGCTGAAGGCGCATCCGGGCGATCTCGACATTCTCCTGCAGCGGGTCGAACGCGACCCCGGCATTCATCTGGATTTCGAGAGCGACTCGGTCTCGAGAGAAGCCGAGCGGCTGGAAGCAGCCGGGGCGGAGCGAAAGTATCGCATCAAGTCCTGGTGGGTCATGCAGGACCCCGGCGACAACGCGTTTTGCGTAATCCGCAAGCAGAAGCCGGAGTTGCTGGAGAAATCTGAGCCGTGGCCGGATGGGTCCGCTTAAACATCGCTCATGTACCGGGCCAGCGCCGCATCTGCCACGCGGCGTGTCACCCGCAGACTATACGTTCAGCGTGTAGAACTTGTGCGTTCCATTCTGGCAGACGTACCCGAGCGACTCGTACAGTTTCTGCGCCGGATTATCGGCCGCCGTTTCCAGCACGAGCTGCCTGGCGCCTGTTTCCGATGCGTGGCGGCGCGCTCGCTCCATTAACGCCCGGCCGACGCCGCGACCGCGACTTCCCGGCACCACGAACAGGTCATTCAAGATCCAGATGCGGCACGCTGATACAGACGAAAAGCTCGGATAAAGTTGCACGAAACCCAGCGGTTTGTCCGATTCAAGCGCGACGAATACAACTGACTCGCCGCCCTCAAGCCGATCCGACAGAAACTGTCGCGCCAGCGCCAAATCCGGCGCTTGCCTGTAGAACTGCCGATAGCCGTCGAACAGCGGCGCGACGAGGTCGATGTCCGCGTCGCTATTGCGAATTTCGCGCAAGTCCAAATTAAGTGCCATCGGCTCAGCTTCCTTCCGACGAAACAGCGACATTCTCACATGGAATCCAGCCGCGCTCACCGCT
>DASSNT010000079.1:0-9946 GCA_035701285.1 Gammaproteobacteria bacterium
GTTCGGCGTTCCGCCGTTCGACCCGCTGACGCTTGCCGGCAGCGCCATTGCCGTCTGCCTGATCACGCTGGCAGCATGCTGGCTGCCGGCACGGCGCGCGGCGAAGCTCGACCCGACCGTGGCGATAATGGAACAGTGAAATAGTGGCTTCGACCATGAATGACAGATTTGATTCGCAAAAGGCGCCCGAACCGGTGGGCCTCTACCCGCACGCGCGCCGCGTCGGTGGCTTGTTATTCCTGTCCGGGGTGGGCCCGCGCCAGCGCGGCAGCAAAGCCATTCCGGGAGTAACGCTTGATGCCGACGGCAGCGTGCTCGATTACGACATCGCGGCGCAGTGCCGTTCGGTATTCGACAACGTCCGCGCCATTCTCGAGGCAGCAGGTTCGAGCTGGGACAAGCTGGTCGACGTCACCGTCTTCCTGACCGACATCCAGCGTGACTTCCAAACCTATAACGAGCTGTACGCCGAGTACTTCCGCGACAATCAGCCGTGCCGGACGACGGTGGAAATCAACCGCCTCCCCACGCCGATCGCAATCGAGCTAAAGTGTATAGCAACAATTGAATAACGGAATACGCCGATGTGGGATCTAACGCCAATCAACTTCAAGCAATGGATCGACGACCATCGCGACCTGCTGAAACCGCCGGTCGGCAACAAGCGCATCTATACGGAAACCGGCTTCGTCGTGCAGGTCGTGGGCGGCCCGAACTCGCGCACCGACTTCCATGATGATCCCGGTGAAGAGTTCTTCTATCAGATCGAAGGCGAGATGGAACTCAAGACCATGCAGGACGGGAAGCCGGTCGACATCCCGATTCGCGCCGGCGAAATTCTACTGATCCCGCCGCACCTGCCCCACTCGCCGCAGCGCTTCGAGAACAGCATCGGGCTGGTCATCGAGCGGCCGCGCACGCCGGACGAACAGGATGGCCTGCTGTGGTTTTGCGAGAACTGCCACAACAAACTCTACGAAGAATACTTCCACCTCGAAAACATTGAGACACAGTTTCCGCCGGTGTTTGATCGGTTTTATGGCAGTGTTGAGAACCGGACTTGCGGCAACTGTGGTGCAGTGATGGATAGCCCCTCGTGATGATTGCCCCTCACCCCAACCCTCTCCCCGTGATGGGGAGAGGGAGTTAGAACGTCATGCTAAAGATCGACATCCACAGCCACATCCTGCCGGAGAACTGGCCCGACCTGAAAGAACGCTACGGCTACGGCGGCTTCATTCAGCTCGAACACCATGGCCCGGGATGCGCGCGGATGATGAAAGACGGCCGTCACTTCCGCGACATACACGCGAACTGCTGGGATCCTGCCGTTCGAATCGGGGATTGCGATCGCGATAATGTCGGCGTGCAGGTCCTGTCGACCGTTCCCGTAATGTTCAGCTACTGGGCCAAACCCGAACACACTGCCGATTTGTGCAGCATCCTCAATGACCACATTGCCGGCGTCGTCGCCCAGAACCCGCGCCGCTTCGTCGGGCTTGGCACGCTGCCGATGCAGAACCCCGAACTGGCCGTGCGTGAGATGGAACGCTGCAAGCGTTCGCTCAACCTGGCCGGGGTCGAGATCGGCACCCACATCAACGACTGGAACCTCGACGACGAGCGGCTGAACGAATTCTTCGCCGCCGCTGAAGACCTCGACCTCGCGGTCTTCATCCACCCGTGGGACATGCTGGGCCGCGAGCGCATGGACAAATACTGGCTGCCGTGGCTGGTCGGCATGCCCGCCGAAACCTGTCTCGCAATCTGCTCGATGATCTTCGGCGGCGTGTTCGAACGCCACCCCAAACTGCGCGTCGCCTTCGCGCATGGCGGCGGCTCGTTCCCGGCCACCATCGGCCGCATCGAACACGGCTTCCAGGTCCGCCCCGACCTGTGCGCGCGCGACACCGACATCAACCCGCGGCGGTGGCTCGGCCACTTCTACGTCGACTCGCTGGTGCATGATCCCGACGTGCTGCGCTACATGATCAAACTCATGGGCGCGAAACACATTGCGCTGGGCAGCGACTACCCGTTTGTACTGGGCGAACACCACCCCGGCGCGCTGATCGAATCGATGGACATGAGCGACGACGACCGCGCCTCGCTGCTGCACGGCGCTGCCCTCGACTGGCTGAACCTCGACGCCGCCCTGTTCCAATGACGGTCATTTCCTTCCAAACCGGCGGCCGCCGCTACCAGGCCGACGCGGCCGCGGGTTACAGTCTTGCCATCCGCCTCGACTTCGGCGGCGCACAACCGAATTTTTTCGACGCCCCGCCGGCGCAGAAAGAAACCTTCGCCGCTGGCGGCTTCGTCGGCGACACGAATACCGGCGGCAGCTGCAATGTCGGCGTCTACCGGCTGAATCCGCACTGCAACGGCACGCACACCGAATGCATCGGCCATGTCGTCGATGACGACATCACCCTCGCCGAACTGAACATACCGGCCATCATTCCGGCAACGCTGGTGACGATAGACACGGGAGATGCGCCCGCAATCGGACTCGATCATTTACAACATGCGCTGAAACAATGGTCGGAGCCGAGCTTTCGTCACGCGCTGATCATCCGCACATTGCCAAACGAGCCCTCCAAGCGATCGCGGCGCTACGATCCGCAAACACCGCCCCCATACGTCGATGCCTCAGCGTCGCGCCTGATTCGCGACGCGGGCGTGGAGCATTTACTGGTGGATTTGCCGTCGCTGGACGCAATGGACGACGACGCCCTCACCGCCCACCGGAGCTTCTGGGGTCTCCCATCCGGCTCGAAATCATCCGCAAAGGCTACGCACCCACAGGCAACAATAACCGAAATGATTTATGCTCCCAATGAAGTCAGCGACGGCTACTATCTGCTGAGCCTCCAGGTGCCGGCGTTCGCGACAGACGCCGCTCCAAGCCGTCCGATACTTCTTCCGATCGAAGCCATGTAACCAACTGGAAAGACAACCTGTCGAGGGCGATTCGGGATCGTTTTCCAGGGCTGTGTGAGACAGGGAAGTCGAACGCAGAGCCTACAGGGATGTATATACGGCGTCCCTGGAAAACGATACCGAATCGCCCCGCGCGACAATCCACCAGACGCATCTAATGATCTACAAGACAGACAAAAATTTCGCCATAGAACAAGACCGCGACGACCCGCTCGCCGAATACCGCCACCAGTTCCACCTGCCGCAAACCGTTGGCAGCGACCCCGACATCTACCTGTGCGGCAACTCCCTCGGCCTGCAGCCTAAAACCGCCACTGCCTGGGTCGAACAGGAACTGGCCGACTGGGCCAGGCTCGGCGTCAAAGGCCACCTCGAAGCGCGCCACCCCTGGCTGCCATACCACGAACGCGTAACCGACAAACTGGCCGAAGTCGTCGGCGCAAAACCGGACGAAGTCGTGGCCATGAACACGCTCTCCGTCAACCTGCACCTGATGATGGTCAGCTTCTACCGGCCGACACAGAACCGCTACAAAATCCTGATCGAACGCAGCGCCTTCCCATCCGATCGCTACGCGGTCGAATCGCAACTCCGCTACCACGGCTTCGACCCGAAAGACGCGCTGCTCGAAGTCGGCAACGAAGACGGCACCATCGAACTGGATGATATTGAAGACGTCATCACCCGCAACGCCGCCAGCCTCGCCCTCGTGCTGCTTCCCGGCGTGCAATACCTGAGCGGCCAATGCCTGCCGATGGCCGCCATCGCGAACCTGGGCCACGAAGCCGGCGCGCAAGTGGGCCTCGACCTCGCCCACGCCGCCGGCAACATCCCGCTCGCACTGCACGACTGGGACGTCGACTTCGCCGTCTGGTGCCACTACAAATACATGAACTCCGGCCCCGGCTCCGTCGGCGGCTGCTTCGTCCACAACCGCCACGCGCGCGCCGAACTGCCGCGCTTCGCCGGCTGGTGGGGCCACGACAAAAAAAGCCGCTTCGAAATGGGCAGCGCATTTCACCCGATCCCCGGCGCCGAAGGCTGGCAGCTGAGCAACCCGCCGATTTTGTCCCTCGCGCCCTTGGCTGCCTCGCTGGAACTGTTCGCCGCCGCCGGCATGCCTGCACTGCGGGACAAGTCGGTGCGCCTCACCGGCTACCTCGAATTTCTGCTTGGCGAAAACCTCGGCGGCCGCATCGGCATTACCACACCCGCCGACCCCGACGCGCGCGGCTGCCAGCTATCGTTGCGCCTCGCCCTCACCCGCGAAGCCGCACGCGATACGTTCGAAAAAATCAGCGCGGCCGGCGTCACCTGCGACTGGCGCGAACCCAACGTCGTCCGTATCGCGCCGACACCGCTCTACAACCGCTATCAGGACGTATTCGAGTTCGTCGAGATTCTGAAGAGCGCGGTAAACGATGAGTAAAATCAAGATGCATTCTCGCTTTCGCGGGAATGACAGAAGGAAAGCCTGATGAGCGATAAACCCGCGGTCATCGGCGGCGGCCTCGCCGGCGCACTGGCGGCAACGTATCTCGCGCATCGCGGCCAGCGCGTCGCGCTCTACGAACGCCGCCCGGACATCCGCAGTCATGAACTGCCGGCCGGCCGGTCGATCAACCTGGCGCTGGCCCGCCGCGGCATTGCGGCGCTCGAACAAGCCGGTGTCTACGATGCCGTAAAGGACCTTGCACTGCCGATGCGCGGCCGCATGATCCACGACCGCGCCGGCGAAACCAGTCTGCAGCCCTACAGCCAGAACCCGGACGAAGTCATCTACTCGATTTCGCGCACGGAACTGAATCGCCGCCTGCTGGACGCCGCCGAGGCGGCCGGTGTCGACCTTTATTTCGATCACTGCTGTACCGGCATCGACTGCGACAGCGGAACGTTACAGTTTGAACACGAGCCGGAAAGCCGGGTATTCGATCGCGCGCACCAGCCGATCATCGCCGCCGACGGCGCGGGCTCCGTCGTCCGCCGCGCGCTGATGAAAACGACCGGCGCCGAAACCAGCGAAGACATTCTCGATCATGACTACAAGGAGCTGACGATCGCGCCCGGCCCCGGCGGCACGCACCGAATGGACCCGGCAGCGCTGCACATCTGGCCGCGCGGCGGCTATATGCTGATCGCGCTGCCGAACCTGGACGGCAGCTTTACCGTCACGTTGTTTCTCGCCAAAGACGGCGAGCCGAGCTTCGCGACGCTGACGGATGCTGCTGCCGTGGAGCATTTCTTCGCCGAGCAGTTCCCGGACGCCGCCGCGCTGATGCCCGACCTGGCCGAGCTGTTCTTCGACAACCCGACCGGCATGCTCGGCACCGTCTGGTGTCCCCGCTGGCATTACGACGGGCGCGTGCTGCTGCTCGGGGATGCCGCGCACGCGATCGTGCCGTTTCACGGCCAGGGCATGAATTGCGCCTTCGAAGACTGCCTGCTGCTGGATCGGATGCTTGAAGCGCGCGGCGGCGACTTCTCGAGCGCATTCGCCGCGTTCGCACAAGCGCGCAAGCCGAACACCGATGCACTCGCCGAAATGGCGCTGGAAAACTACGTGGAAATGCGCGATGCGGTGCGCGACGAAGGCTTCAAGCTGCGCAAGGAGATCGGCTGGATGCTCGAATCGCGGCACCCGGACCGCTTCGTGCCGCGCTACTCGATGGTCATGTTCAGAACGCTGCCGTACGCGGAGGCGTTTGAACGCGGCCGCATTCAGCAGGAGCTTTTGATGCAGCTGAGCAAGGGGATCGACGCGCCCGATCAGGTGGATATGGAACTGGCGGACAGGATGGTTATGGAACGTTTGGAGGCAATAGCTTCGAGACCCTCACCCCCGGATCGAGTCCGGGGCAGGCTCCAACCCTCTCCTGGCGGGAGAGGGAACTGAAAGGTCACGATTTCGGCACAAAGGCCACGCAATACCCTTTGGGACTGATTTTGCCCTGCACGACCTTGCAACTGCCCATCGCGCCCGGGCCGCCGCCGGAAACGAATTGCATGCATTCGCTACACTGTTTACCGTTCCGGGGATGATCCTGATACTGCACGGCCGACTGGGGCAGTTTGCTGGCCGCGCGTGCGCCGCCACCGAACATCATGCCGGGAATCGCCGCCGCACCGGCAGCCAGAACAGCACTTTTGATAAACGTACGACGCGAGAATGTCTTATCTGAAGCATCGTCCATAGAGGCGCCTCTCGCTCTACAGGTTTTTGCACCGCTGACATTATACAAGGAACCTGCCATGAAACCATTTGCCGTCTTCCTGGCCACCGTTCTCATGCTGACTGCGCCCGCTGCGTTCGCCGCTGCGCCGGACGCACCCGCGGCAGCGCGGCTGCACACGCTGCTCAAGCAGGAATGGCAGCGCCATCTGCGCGAGAACCCGATCGAAGCCTCGCTGGACGGCTTCCACGCCTACGACGATGAATGGCCGGACCTGAGCCTTGCCGAGATCGCCCGCAGCCATGAGGAGGATAAACAGGCGCTGGCGGCGCTGGAAAAGATCGATCGGGCCGCGCTGTCGCCGGAAGAGCGGCTCAACTACGACCTGTACGCGTACAAGCTCAAGGACCGCATCGCCGGTTACCGGTTTCACGATTACCTGCTGGCGCTCAACCAGCTCGGCGGCATTCAGACTACAGCGACGCTGACGCGACAGCTTCGCTTCAATACGCTCGATGACTACCGCAACTGGGTGCAACGCCTGCAGACGTTCGGCCCGTACATGGACCAGACGATCGCGCTGCTGAAACAGGGCATCGAAGAAGGCATGACCGAGCCGCAGGTCGTCATGAAGCGCGTGCCGCATCAGATTGCCGCGCAAATCGTCGAGAAGCCTGAGAAGAGCCCATACTACCGGCCGTTCAGGGACATGCCGGACACGATTCCCGCGAAGCAGCAGGCCGAACTGCGCGCGGATGCGCAAGAGGCCATTGCCGACGTCGTCGTGCCGGCATTTCGCAACTTCCAGGATTTCTTCAACAACACCTACCTGCCGGAGAGCCGCAAGACGATAGCGGCATCGACGCTGCCGAACGGCGAAGACTATTACGCCTACGTCGTCCGTCACTACACAACGACCAACATGACACCGCGGCAGATTTACGAACTCGGCCTGAAGAAAGTCGCGTCCATTCATGCGCAGATGAAGCAGATTTTTGACCAGCTCGGCTTCAAGGGCAGCTATCGCCACTTTCTGCACCACCTGCGGACCGACCCGCAGTTTTACTACCAGGACCCGCAGAAGCTGCTCGATGCCTATCGCGCCGCCGCCAAAAGCGTCGACCCGCACCTGGTCAAGTTCTTCCCGACGGAGCTGCTGCCGCGCGTCACCTACGGCGTGCGCCCGATTCCTAAGAGCCTCGCGCCCGACACCTACCCGGCCTACTCGGTGCCGCCGGCTGGCGACGGCAGCGTCGCGGGCTACATGGCAGTCAACCTGTACAAGCCGGAATCGCGCCCGAAGTACGACATCCAGGTACTGACCTGCCACGAGGCGCGGCCGGGCCATCAGTTGCAAATGCCGATCGCGATGGAGTTGAAGGGGTTGCCGGACTTTCGCCGCTTTAGCTATTTCAATGCTTTCGGCGAAGGCTGGGCGCTATATTCCGAAACCCTGTGCGACGAGATGGGGCTCTATGACAACCCGTACGCCCGCTTCGGCTATCTCGACTACCAGATGTGGCGCGCGGTTCGCCTGGTCGTCGACACCGGCATGCACGAATTCGGCTGGAGCCGCGAGCGCGCGATCCGGTACTTCAAGGACAACACGGCGCTCAGCGTCGAAAACATCACCAACGAGGTCGACCGCTACATCGCCTGGCCGGGCCAGGCGCTGGCCTACATGATCGGCGAGATCACCATTCAGGATCTGCGCGCGAAGGCGAAAGCGGCGCTCGGCGAAGACTTCAACGTCCGCGCGTTCCACGGCGTCGTGCTCGGCCACGGCAGCCTGCCGATGAGCATTCTGAAGCAGGCGGTGGACCGATGGATTGCGGCGCAGAAGCGGTAGCGTCGGTTGCTTCGTTTCCGGCGCCCACTCCGGTGGCGCTTTCCCGGGACGCCGTGAATACATCCCTGTAGGCTCCGGGTTCGGCATCCTGCCTCACACGCCCCGGAAAACCGCCCCCGGAGCGTGCACCTGTGCTGTCGGCGGGCAAGGGCGGCTGCTCGTCAAAAAAGCGTCGTGATAAAATGGGCGACGAGGTGATTTTATGGGCAAAGGCACAAGCTACGAAGCAAAGACTCCCGACGCCAACGGGATTATTCCGTACACGGATGAAGAAAACGCGGTCTGGCACGACCTGATCACGCGTCAGCGGCCGATCGTCGAGCGTTATGCGGCGCCCGAGTACCTCGAGGCGCTGGAGCGGATGCATTTCCCGACGGATCATATTCCGCAGCCGGAAGAAACCTCCGCGGTGATTCGCAAGCACACCGGCTGGGAAGTCGCGCCGGTGCCGGCGCTGATTCCGTTCGGGCGATTTTTCGAGCTCCTCGCCGACAAGAAATTTCCCGCCGCTTCCTTCATCCGCACCCGCGAAGAATTCGATTATCTCCAGGAACCCGACATCTTCCACGAAGTGTTCGGCCACACGCCGCTGCTGACCGACCCGCGCTTCGCCGAGTTCACCCATGCCTACGGCAAGGCCGGGCTCAGCGCCAGCAAGGAAGACCGGGTGATGCTCGCGCGGCTGTACTGGTTCACCGTCGAATTCGGGCTGATGAACACGGCGAACGGCCTGAAGACCTATGGCGCCGGCATCGTATCGTCGGTGGGCGAAACGCCCTACTCGATCGAGAGCGACAAGCCGATCCGCAAGCCGTTCGACCCGATCGAGGTGCTGCGCACGCCGTACCGGATCGATATCTTCCAGACAGTGTATTTCGTGATTGACAGCCTCGACCAGCTGTTCGAGACGGCGAAGCTCGACCTGTTCGGGCTGATCGCCGAAGCGCGCCGGCTGGGGATGCGCGAGCCAACCTATCCGCCCGCCGAGAAGGCCGCTTCCTGATAAAATGGCGCTTTTCGACCTGCCGGAGCAACAACGATGACCCAACTCGCCGAAAAGCATTGCGTACCCTGCGAGGGCGGCGTGCAGCCGCTGACGCGCGACGAGGCTGAAGGCTACCTCAAGCGCATCGCCCCCGAGTGGTCCCTGAGCGACGACGTCAAAACCATCAGCCGGGACTTTGAGTTCAAGGGCTTCAACAAGACGATGGGCTTCGTCAACGCGATCGCCTGGATCGCCAACGCCGAAGGCCATCATCCCGACCTCGAAGTGGGCTACGGCCACTGCAACGTGAACTTCACGACCCACGCCGTTGGCGGATTGTCCGAGAACGACTTCATCTGCGCGGCGAAAGTCGACAAGCTGCTGGAGAAATAAGAATCCCCTCCAGCTCCCCCTTCCGGCCTCCTGCCGCAAGGGGGCGGGCAAGATCACGTTGAACAAGCCGGCATCTTCTTGCACTCCCCTTTGCTCGCAAAGCGAGGAAGGGGGAGCCGGAGGGGGATTTCTTCCGGCGCTTGGACGGCGCCCCGCGCTCCAGTATCATTGTCGTTTTGGCCGGGCCGCGTCGTCAGCGGCCCTTCTTTTCGCTCATCAAAGGCAGTTGATGGCTAACAAAACGCCTCTGTACGCACGCCACCTCGAGTTGGGCGCCAAAACCATCGATTTCGGCGGCTGGGACATGCCGATCCACTACGGGTCGCAGATCGACGAGCACCATCACGTGCGCCGCGACGCCGGCATGTTCGATGTCTCCCACATGACCATCGTCGACATCACCGGCGCCGGTGCGCGCGACTTTCTGCGCCGCCTGCTCGCCAACGACATCGCCAAGCTCAAAGACGCCGGCAAGGCGCTCTACGGCTGCATGCTGAACGAGCGCGGCGGCGTCATCGACGACCTGATCACCTACTATCTCGGCCCCGATCAGTACCGCGTGATCGTCAATGCGGCAACGCATGACAAGGACCTCGCGTGGATCCG
>DASSNT010000080.1:0-19029 GCA_035701285.1 Gammaproteobacteria bacterium
GTGCGGCGAAAATCGTGGCTTTGACCCGCCTCGGCCTGGAGTTGCTCCACTGACTTGCGACGAATCAATCTGGCCGCGAAATTCATACGTTGCCCATGGATTACCCTACGAAGCGTTGGAGCATAACGTTCCGGCGTAGCAAACTCCAGCGCCGAAAACCTGCCGCGATGGCAGCATGGATGGCGTTTGCTCGTTAGCCGTCGAGAGTCGTTCTGGAGGTGCTGACGGCGGCGATGTAAGCATCCAGGTTGCGTTGCGCGGTGTCGGCAAAGACTTCCCCGGTCGCGTCGCAGTCGGTCATCCGGTCGGGGCGGAAATTACGGAAGTCCTCGCGCAGCCGGCACCAGCCGCCGAGCGTCCACTTGCCGCCCCAGAACGCCAGGCATAGCGGTTCGATCTCGCGCCGGCTTTCGCGGTCATCCTCGTCGCGGTAACGCAGGCGCAACACCTGGCGGTTGTCGATCGCGTCGTGCAGGCGGTCGAGCAGGGCGAGGAAATCCTCGTAATACTGATTGCGCCACACCGGCGCGAAAATGCGCGTGCGTTCTGCCTGTTCGCGCAGTTCGTCGGGCAGCACGGCCTGAATTTTCAGCAGCGCGGCCCGGGCGCCGGCCGCGAGGCGGCTGCCGGCGAACGCGCGCACAAATCGCGTGCCGACGACCAGTGCCTCGAGTTCCTCGGCGCTGAACATCAGCGGCGGGATGTCTGCGCCCTTGCGCAATACATAGCCGACGCCGGCTTCCCCCTCGATCGGCACACCGGAGACTTGCAGGTCTGCGACATCGCGGTACACGGTGCGCACCGATACGCCCAGCGTGTCGGCAAGCTGACGCGCCGGCAGCGCGGTACGGCGGCCACGGATGGCGTGGATGATCAGAAAAAGGCGGTCGGCGCGGCGCATCCTGCAATCATTACAGATGCGCCGCGCCGCGGCTACCGAATCTTCTAGGCAGTTGCTTCTGCCGTATCCCGTTCCTGTCGCGCGGCCAGCTCGGCGTCCATCTCGGCGGCTCGCCGCATCGCTGGCCGGGCGTTGATGCGATCGATGTAATCCCGGATCACCGGCAGGTCCGGCACCAATTGGAAAGCGACCGTCCATTTCAGTGCGCAGCCCCACAGGACGTCGGCCGCACTGAAGCGCTCGCCCAGCAGGTACGGCCCCTGCCCGAGTTGATCGGTCAGTACCGCGAGCATTTCGTCCCAGCTGCCGTAGGGCGATTGCATCGACGGCGCCGGTTCGCGCTGCTGCGCGCGATCGATCACCGCCGGCTCGAAACAGGAGGCGTAGTACACCATCCAGCGAAGATACGGCCCCCGGTCTGCATCGCCATTCGGCGGCGCCAGGCCGCCCTCGGCATGCAAATCGGCGAGATACAGCATTACCGCCACCTGTTCGGTCACCAGCGCATCGCCGTGGCGGATCGCCGGCACCTTGCCCATCGGGTTGATCTTCAGGTATTCGGGCTGGCGCTGCGTGCCGGTTTGCAGATTCAGCAAATGCAGGTCGTAATCGCAGCCCAACTCCTCGAGCAGCGACAGCGTGCCGCCCGACCGGCTGTGGGGCGCGTGATAAAAAGTAATTCGTGGCGCGGGTATCATGGCAACTCCGGGTTTGTTATTGGCGGGCCCCATTTTGCATACCCCCTGCTGCCACCGTATTGTCAGTAGCGTTGCCTGTGGCATCGGAGCGGAACAATGAAAACGATCGGCCTGATCGGCGGCATGAGCTGGGAGTCGACCGCGCATTACTACAGCCGGTTGAATGAGCTGGTCGCCGAACGCCTGGGCGGCCTGCATTCGGCGCGGCTAGTGCTGTGGAACGTCGAGTTCGATGAGATCGCCCGTTTGCAGCATGCGGACGATTGGGAGGCGGCCGGCGAAATTCTGGCCGATGCCGCCTGGCGGCTCGAACGGGCGGGCGCCGAGGCGCTGCTGATTTGCGCCAACACCATGCATCGGGTCGCACCGGCGGTCGAGGCGGCAGTCGGCGTTCCGCTCATTCATCTCGCCGATGTCACTGCGAAAACCCTGCTTGCGACGGGGCATCGCCGGGCCGCGCTGCTCGGCACGCGTTTTACGATGGCGCAGACATTTTACCGCGAGCGGCTGGAACGACACGGGCTCGAGGTGGCCGTGCCGGACGCACCCGAACAGGATGACATCCATCGCATCATTTTCGACGAGCTGGTGAAGGGGCGGGTGCAGGCTGAGTCGCGCGAGCGTTTTATTGCGATCATGCGCCGGATGCACCAGGCGGGCGTCGATGCGGCGATTCTCGGTTGCACCGAATTCGGCTTGTTGATTCGGCCGGAAGATGCGCCGGATATTCCGCGGGTCGATACGACGGAGCTGCATTGCCGCGCCGCCGTCGAATGGATGCTGAGCGGAAGAAAGCTACAGTAACGTCGTCAGGGCCAGCAGCCATTGCGGCCAGCGGTGGCCGCTGACGCCCATCCAGATCATCAGGGCGACGGCGATGATGCCGAGAAAAAACGAGGCGATGCCGATTTGACCGATTCTGCTGCGCATGCAGGTATTTTAACGCGATGCGTGTTAACGCGATTCGTCGTCGCGAAAGCGCTGCGGATCCAGATGGTGGCGGTGCAGCAGCTTGTAGAACTCGGTGCGGTTGCGACCGGCCATCCGTGCAGCCTGGCTGACGTTGCCGGCGGTGATTCGCAAGAGCTGAGTGAGGTAGTCGCGCTCGAACTGGTCGCGCGCTTCGGTGAGCGAGCCCAGCTCGTCTCCGCGCTTGCCCTGCAGCGTGCGGTTGATCAGGTCTTCCGCGATCAGCGGCGCTTCCGACAATGCTGCCGCGCGTTCGACGACGTGGCGCAGCTCGCGCACGTTGCCGGGCCATGGCGCGGCCAGCAGCCGCTCCATCGCCTGCGGCGAGAATCCATTCACTGTTTTGCCGGAACGCTTTGCAGCCGCCTCGAGGAAGTGCGCGGCCAGTAGCGGAATATCGTCGCGCCGGTCGGTGAGCGGCGGGATGATCAGCGGGACGACGCTCAGGTAGTAGTACAAATCTTCGCGAAGCCGCTGTTGGGCCGCGCCGTCCAGGCTGCAGCGGGTGGCGCTGATTACGCGCACGTCGGCCGGCAGCGGCCGCGTCGAGCCGCGCGGGCGAATCTGCCGATCCTGAAGCGCTTGCAGCAGCGAGACCTGAAAATCCGGCGGCAGCGCGTCAATTTCGTCGATGAACAGGGTGCCGCCGTCGGCCCGCTGAAACAGACCGTCGCCGGTGAATGCCCGGGTGTCGTGGCCGAAAAACTCCGATTCCAGCAGCGTTTCCGGAATGACCGCGGCGTTGGTGGTGAGGAAAGGCCGTTCGCAGCGCGCGCTGGCGCGGTGCAGGGCGCGCGCGAGCAGCGTTTTGCCGGTGCCGGTCTCGCCCTGGATCAGAATCGGCGTGTCGCCGATGGCCGCCATCACGCCCTGGCGCAGCAGGCTTTCCATTTCCGCATTGCGGGTAATGATGTCCTCGCGCCATCGCTTGCCGAGCGTCGACTCGGGTGCGCCGCCGGGGCCGCCACCGAGCCGCAGCGCGTTTTGCACCCATTCGAGCAGCTGCTTGCTGTCGAACGGCTTGGTCAGGTAGCCGAACACGCCGCTGCGGGTGGCTTCGACCGCATCCGGGATCGTGCCGTGGGCGGTCAGGATGATGACCGGCAGGCCGGGATAGCGCTGGCGTACCGCCCCGAACAGCGCCATGCCGTCGAGGCCGGGCATCCTCAGATCAGTGAGCACCAGTTGTGGCTGGAACGAGCCGATCAGGTTGAGCGCTTCCTGGCCATCTGCCGCCGACTGCACTTCGTAGCCGGCATCCTGCAGCCGCAGCGCCAGCAGCCGCCGCACGGAAGGGTCGTCGTCTGCGACGAGAATTCTGGTGCCCCGGCTCATGCGGTTGCAATCCTATTCATGGGACGGGGCGCCCTGGCCATCGCCGACGAACCGGGGCCCACGCGAGTTGAGAGTTTTTTCGATCGCCTTCAGCGCATCGAGCTGCTTTTGCAGGCGGGCGTTGTCGCGCTGCACTTCGGCCAGCTCGGTCTGCGCCTGCGACACCTTGTCTGCGGCCTGCTGCTGCGTTTGCTGCTGCCGGTCGAGCACATCGAGCGTTATGGCCGCCAGCCCGGCGTAACCCGGTTGAGTGGTTTGCCAGCTGTAATTGGAGAGCAGGATTCGCGCTCCGTCGGTGTCCTGTTCCGGTTGCGGCAGCAGCGCCGCAAGCAGGGCGAGCCGCAACCGGTCGGCGGCGCCGTGGTTGGCGGCATAGCGTTGCTGGGCAGCCTGATAGGCTTCGGCGCGCTCGGCATGGGGCAGCGCCAGCACGCCGCCGACGAAATACAGGATGCCGGCCACGCTGTCCGGCGGCATGGTCGGGTATCCGGTCGAAGTGCCGTTGCCGGACGCCGATTTCATCCAGGCCGGCCAGTGCCACTGCCACGTCGAGCAGCCGGCGAGCAGGCCCGCACACAGCAAGGCCGCCAATAATTTAGTCCCGGACAGATTCATCCCTTTATCCATTATCGGCGGGCAGCGTCACGCGAAAATGGGCGCCCACCGCGGCGTCTATAATTTCGATCGTTCCCTGGCAGGCCCGCAGATATTCGCGCGCAATCGCGAGCCCCAGGCCGGTGCCCTTGATATGGCCGACGTTCGGGGGCGGCTGGCCCTGGTAGAACGCCTCGAAGACCTTCTCCCGTTCCGCCGGCACCACGCCCGGCCCCTGGTCCTGCACGTCGAGCACGATTTGCCCGTCGCGACGGCGCAGGTGAAACCGGATCGAGCCACCATCGGGCGAGTATTTGACCGCATTGGTGAACAGGTTTTCAACCACCAGCCGAATCCGCTCCGGATCGCCGAAAACGGTCGCCGGCTCGAGGTCGGGGGTCACCGTGAGGCGCTTGGCCCTGATCGGCACGCGCTGCTCACCCACCACGCGCGCCACGACGCGATCGAGCGAGACCGGCTGCCAGGCGCCTTCACCGGCGTTCTGCAGGCTGCTGAAGTTCAGCAGGTCTTCGATGCGCTTTTGCAGTTGCAGCCCGCTCGCGTGCAGGATTTCCGCCACTTCGCGCTGTTCGGCGTTGAGCGGCCCGGTGACTTCGTCAGTCATTAGCTGGGTGCCCTCGCGGATGGCGGTCAGCGGGGTCTTCAGTTCGTGCGAGATGTGCTGCAAAAAGCGGACGCGATGCTGTTCCAGCTCGTTCAGGCGCAGCCGCAGCCAGTCCAGCCGGCCGCCCAGTTCAACCAGGTCGCGCGGGCCGCGAATTGCGATCGGCCGGTCGAAGTCGCCGTCGCCGAGGCGCTTGACCGCGCCGCCGAGATGGCGGATCGGCCGGCTGATCAGCACCACCGCGAGCGCCGCGACGAGCAGCACCAGCGGGATCAGCGTAATCGCCAGCCACCACAGCCGGTGCTCCAGCTGGGCGGCGGCGGTCTGCATGTTGTCGACCTCGGTGCCGATCGCGCGGGTGCCGGCGGCCAGAATGTTGCGCGCGAGCTGGTGCAGCAGGCCGAACTCCGCCAGTGCCGCCTGCGAGGCTGGCGAATCGGGTGCCTGCGGGTCGAATTCGCGAAACTGCACCGCTTCGCGGGCGGTCAGTTCTTCGAGATGGGCGCGGATGGCCGGGTTGAGGTCGAGCTGCCTGAATTCGGCGCTGGTGTCGCGAAACGCCTGGCGCTGTTTCAGATAAAGCTGGTAAAGGGCCGGATCCTGCAGCACGTGAAACTGGCGGGCGCTGCGCTCCATGCCGGTGAGTTGCTCGACCATCAGGCGGCTGTAGCGAACGGTATCGGCCGCCGTGCGCACCGCCTGCTGGCCCTGCGCGCCAAGCCGCTGCACCGATACGGTCGCGGTAATCAGGCCGATCGCGAGCGGCAGCGTCACGACGACAAAAGCCGCCAGAGTCAGACGCGGAATCGAACTCGCGGGTAACAGCTTCACGATGTTAATCACTCCCTCCCTGGCCCGTTTTCTTTCCCAGTATAGACTCTTTATCGGTCCTTTCACCGGGTCGGCAACGCCGGCAGTCGTTCGGTAATGGTATCGCGCAGGGCATTCAGATTGCCGTGGAAGAAATGCCCGACGCCGGGAAAGGTCGCGATTTCCGGCGGCGGTTCGAAAGCGCGCGCCCATTCGAGCACCGCCTGCGCGCCGACGACGTCGTCGTCTTCGCCCTGCAGCAGCAGCCATGGGCAACCCGGGCGCGCCAACGCGTCGAGCCGCTCGACCGGCGGGGCGACGGTCACCAGCGCGGCCGGCTCGAGCCGCGGCGCAGCGCGCAGCGCCACCATAGCGCCGAACGAAAAGCCGCCCAGCCAGAACGGCAAATCCGGGTGACGCTCACGCAGCCAGCCGGCGACGGCGACGGTGTCGTCGGCTTCGCCGTCGCCGCGGTCGTGTTCGCCGGCGCTCGCGCCGACGCCGCGAAAATTGAAGCGCAGCGCGAGGGCGCCGAGGTCGGTCAGCGCGCGGGCGAGCATATGCGCCACTTTATTGTGCATCGTGCCCTGGAACAGCGGGTGCGGGTGGCAGACAACGGCGACGGCGGCCGGCTCACCATCGGGATGGTCGAGCAGCGCCTCGATTTCGCCGGCGGCGCCGGTGAGCGTTAATTTATCGGTCATTTCGGTTCAGGAGACTATGGCTTGCTTGGAGTCGCGTTCGCGGCCGGCGGCGGCGGACGGCGGAACGAATGAGATCACGGTGTCGCCGGCCTTGGGCGTCACCGGCGATTGCGGCGACTGGATCGCCACCTCACCGTCGGCATAGATGACCATCAGGATCATGCTGTCCGGGTCAGCCTCGCCCTTATAGGCCTCGTAATCGTAGGCGTCGGTCAGTCGCGTTTTCTGGAATTTCCATCCCTTGGCGTGATCGCGCCACAAATCTTCGTAGAGTGCTTTTTCGTGAAACGCGACGCGGCCGCGCAGCGTTCGGGTGACACCCTTCGGGTCGTTTTCGTCGGCCGCGTACATCGGCAGCTGGAAAATCTGGCTGCGGCCAAGTTCGCCGGCGAACGCGGTGCAGACCAGCGCGTTATAGGCGTCGTTGCTGGTGGCCGCGAGCAGCGTGCCGATGTCATTGAGCTGCAGCGACGATTCTGCGATCTCGGAGAGGATTTCGCCGTAGAACACCGGCACGCCGGCAAGCCGGGCCGGGCGCAGGCGGTGCCACGCGCTGTCGGTCAGCAGCAGCGGCACGTTCGCACTCTGCAGCGTTTCGGCGAGCGCGATCGTCCACGGTGAGGCGCCGACAATCAGCACGCGGTTGCGCGCCGAGGCCGCCAGCCCCAGGAATCGCGCCAGCGGCCCGATGCTGAAGCCGTGCAGGATCACCGTGGCGAAAATCAGCGTGAAGATCAGCGGCGTGAGCGCATAGCCGTCGCCATAGCCGGCCCGCGCCAGCGCCGGTGCGAACACGCCGGCAGTGGCCGCGGCGACAATACCGCGCGGCGCAATCCAGCCGATCAGCAGGCGGTCCTTGAACGGCACGCCGGCGCGCAGCGTCGCCAGCCAGACCGCCGCGGGGCGTACCACGAAAAGCACCACCGCGAGCAGCGCCGCCGCCTGCCAGCCGATCCAGCCGAGACTGCGGGTTTGCAGGCTGGCCGTCAGCAGAATGAACACGACCGCGATCAGGAGCAGGCTGATGTGTTCCTTGAAGCGGCGCATGTCCTGAATGCTCGTCAGGCCCATGTTGCCCATCGTGATGCCCATGACGGTGACCGTCAGCAGGCCGGCCGAATCCTGCAGCGCCTCGGAGGCCGCGTAGGCGGCGAGGACCAGCACCAGCAGGATCGGCGGTTTGAGGTATTCCGGGATCCAGCCGCGCTCGAACACGCGGCCGGTGACGTAGCCGAGCGCCGCGCCCAGCACCAGCGCGGTGCCGACGGCAATGCCGACGCTCGCCGCCGCCTGGCCGATGCCTTCGATGTTGCCGCCGTAGGACACGAAGAATTCGACCAGCAGCACGCCCAGCAGGGCGCCGATCGGATCGTTGACGCTGCCTTCCCAGCGCAGGTACGAGGCCGTCCGCGGCTTCAGCATCGCGTGGCGCAGCAGCGGGTTGACGACGGTCGGCCCGGTGACGACGATGATCGCGCCGAACACGATCGCCACCGGCCAGGACAGGCCGCCGACGAAGTGCGCGGCGAGCAGGCCGAAGATGAAGCTGCCGGGGATGCCGAAATAAATCAGCCGCCTGACGCCGCTCGCGGCTTCGCGCAGTTTGTGCAGCTCGAGGTTGAGACCGCCCTCGAACAGGATGACGGCCACGCACAGGCCGATTATAGAGTCGACCGCCGCGTCGCCGAACTGCTGGTGCGGCCGCAGCCAGCCCACCACTGGTCCGGCGATGGCGCCGGCAATCAGCAAAAAGAGGATAGCCGGCACCTTGAGGCGCCATGCCAGCCATTGCGCCAGCATGCCGGTGCCCAGCACCGCGACGATCGCGACCGTTAAATCCATCCCAAAATCCTGTAACGGTTGCGGCTAGGCCGGCATCGGCCGGTCGTCGAGCAGGGCGAGGAGGCCGCGCAGGTGGCGGTAGAGGTACCACAGCCAGGACAGGCCGATGATTGCCATGCCAATCAGAAAAATCCACGTCAGCGCCCCGATGATCCACCACAACAGCGCCCACCAGAAGCTGCGGATCATCCACGCATGGTGGCTGTCGGCGGTCGGCGAGCCATCGCCGCGCTTGACGTAATTGATCACCAGCGCAATCAGGCTCGGCAGCGCGGTCACCGCGCCGATAAGATGCAGCACGTAGGCGATCAGCGCCGCCGCGTTGTCGCTCCGATGTACCCGCTGGGTTCTCTCATACTCGGCGTACGCCATCGTACGTCCCCCTCCTCTAAAAGGACTCCACTGCCGGGCGCAGATCCAGTTCCAGCGTCCACGCCGTCCGGTCCTGCACATGCAGCGCAAAATAAGTATCGGCGATCGCATCCGGCGACAGCAGCGTGTGCGTCTCGCGCTCCGGCTGGCGCTCACGGATCGACGGCGTGTCGATCTGGCCGTCGACGATCGCGTGCGCGACGTGCACGCCCTGCGGCCCCACCTCGCGTGCCAGCGACTGCGCCAGCGCCCGCAGGCCGAACTTGCCCACCGCCAGGTTGGCAAAGCCCTTGCCGCCACGCAACGAGGCGGTCGCGCCGGTAAAAATGATCGTCCCGCGCCCGGCTTCGAGCATCGGCCCCAGGGCCGCTTTGGCGGCCAGAAAGCCGCCCATGCAGTTGATGCGCCAGCAGCGCTCGAACTCGTCCGGCCGGATCTCCGCGACCTGCCCGACGGCAAAGCGTCCGGCATTGTAAACCAGTACGGAGGGCGGTGCGCCGAAGTGCTCGGCGGCGTCGGCGAAGGCGTGCTCCACGGCTTCCGGATCGGTCGCGTCCATTGAAAACGCCGCCGCGCTGCCCCCCAGTTCTTCCGCCAGCGGGCCGGTCGTGCCGGTGCCGCGGGCCATCAGCGCGACGCCGAAGCCGGCGCCGGCAAAGCGGCGTGCGACGGCGCTGCCGAGCGCAGGGCCAACGCCCACGACGGCAATCACATCCTTGTCCATGCCTGCCTCCTCAGCAGTAGTTCGAGATAGCTTACCTTAAACTGTAGCGATGACCTGCTTCAGATTCGCCGCGATTGCCTCCTGTCTCCTGCTGGCCGGCTGCGCCACGCTCGGTTATTACACCCAGGCCGTCACCGGGGAACTGTCCATCCTGACGAGCCGGCGCGATATCAACAAGGTCATCGACGATCCCGATACGCCGGCGGCGGTCCGCGCGAAGCTCAAATACGCGCTGCACGTCCGCGCCTTCGCCAGCCGGCAACTGCACTTGCCCGACAACGACAGCTATCGCAGCTATGTCGATCTCGACCGGCGTTACCCCGTCTGGGTGGTGTACGCGGCGCCGCCGTTGTCGCTCGCACCGATTGAGTGGTGCTACCTGTTCGTCGGCTGCGTGCCGTACCGCGGCTACTTCGACGAGAACGATGCCGCGGCTTTCGCCGCCGGCCTGCGGGACGAGGGCAAAGATGTCTACCTCGGCGGCGCGCCCACGTTTTCGACGCTCGGCTGGTTCGCCGATCCGCTGTTCAGCAACATGCTGCGCTGGCCGCCAGCCGCACTGGCGGGGCTCATTTTCCATGAGCTTGCGCACCAGCTGATTTACGTTGAGGGCGACGCGCGGTTTAACGAGTCGTTCGCGGATGCGGTCGAAACGGTGGGCGTCGAGCGCTGGCTGGCGTCGCGCGGCGAGCGGGGCAAACTGAAATCGTACCGGCGCGCTCTCGAGGCATCGAAGCAGTTCCACGAACTGATCGGCGAGTTGCGCGAGCGGCTGGCGAAAATCTACGCCGCGCCGATGAGCGATGCGGCGAAACGCAGCAAAAAACAGGCGGCTTTCGACTGGTTGAAGCGCCGCCACGAGGCGTTGAGCGCGCAATACCACCGCGACATCTACGGAAGCTGGTTTTCGCACCCGCTCAACAACGCAAGCCTGGCGGTGGTGACGACCTACAACGCCTGGCAGCCGGCGTTCCTGCAGTTACTGAAACAGAACGGCGGCGACATGCAGGCGTTTTACGAGGACGTGCGCCATCTCGCAGCGCTGGAGCCCGACGTGCGGCGCGCGCGCCTGCAAGCGCTGACAAAGGCTGCCACCGCCGGGTCGGAGCAAGCTCAAGCCTCTTTTAAGCCCACGGAATAAACCAGCGACCACGGCAATTGAACTTTGCCGCATTCGCTGCGGATATCGAAAGCATCGGTCAGCGCGGTGTAAACCTCGTCTTCGTCTGCCCGCACCAGTCCAAACAGGCTTTGGCAGTAGCGCACCATCTGCGCCTCGGAATCGAAGGTCCAGAAGTATTCGCAATGCTCTTCATTTACGGCGGCAAAACCAGCCGCTTCAAGCAGGCGGCGACTTTCGCCCGGCATCAGGAACAGGCCGTGATGACCGGTCGTGGTATAGCGGTCGACGGCGCCGTTGAGGAAAGCTGCGACCGGCGTACCGTCAAGCACATCGCCCGCGACGAAGCGGCCGCCCGGCTTCAGCACGCGCCAGGCTTCGCAAAAGAAGGTGGACTTGTTCGCCAGGTGGTGCAGCCCGGCGAGGCTGCCGACGCGATCGACCGATTCGTGCGACAGCGGCAGCCTGTCGAGCGGCGCGACATGGATGGTGAACGCCGCATCGATCCCGTTTGCAAAATTTGTTGAGGGCTCGACACAGGCAATCTGAAGGGCGTTGCGCACCAGTGGACGCAGGCCGTCGGCCAGGTAACCGCCGCCGGCCGGCGCATCGCAAATCAGGTGGTGCGCCTCGACCTCGAGAAGATCGATGAGTATCCGCCGTTCCACGTCGCGCGCCAGCGGATGGATGAGCGCGGCTTCATTGTAGTGATCGCCGCGCTCATTAAAAATATCGGTGTAAGCGTCCATGCTTATCTCCTAACGTTTCCCTGTCCAGACCGGCGCGGCGCAAGTAAAACCGCAGTATGTGCCTGAATACGTTATCGACCCAGGCGCGTTGATAATCGTAGTCACGGTTCTGGTCGTAAGACGGCGGCCATAATCCGGGGAAAGGGTTTGCCTCCCATATCACCAGGCGCCCGGCGCGATCGATGCCGTAATCAAACGCCGCAAAATCCAGCGACAGTATCCGGGCTGCATGAATCAGCTGTTCCTGGTAAGGGTTCGGTTCGTGCAGAAATGCCAGTTCTTCCTTCACATAGGCTTGTCGGCGGATGCGGTCGTCCGCATGGACGCACCACGACTGCGCAATTATGAGGTGGCGATTGATGCCGGTATCTCCGGTGACGAGATAGCGGTATTTTCGGTAACGACCGTCGGCAGATCGCGTATCGAGGTATTCGAGCGCGACAGGATGCGGCAGCTGGGTCCAGTCCACTTGCTGGAAATCAGCCGACGTATACACCAGCTGAACATAGCCACGGCTCCCGTGGTCGTTGCGGACGATGAACGGAAGGCCGACGGCCACGGCGATGGCGTCGAATGTGCTCTCGGCCGTCAACCGCAGTGCCCGTGCTGTCGCAAAGCCGGCATCACGGAGCCTGGTGAGGGCGACCGACTTGATTGCATTCGAGAGATGGCTGACGGGATTGACGATGGGAATGCCGGCGCGCTCGTAGCGCTTTTCCAATGCGCGCAAGCGCCGGTATAGCGATTGATTCCGTTCGCGTACCGGATCCCAGAGCCAGGGAATCAGCAGGGCGGTGCCGGCGGCAGGTCTGGCGAGCGGACCGACCGTCGTCGTATGCCTGAAAAGCCGGGCGGTGGCCGGCTCATTCTCTTCTAGCCAGCGAAAGAAGTCCCAGTTCCTGCGCAGCCCGGCTTCGCGCACCAGGTGAATGTGACGGACGTCGGTCGCCGTCAGATGCACATGGCGCCAGGCATCGACGGCGGCGGCTTGAACGGCTCGGGGGCTATCGTGGGCCCAGCGGCGAAGGCGCCAGATGCCGAGCCGCTTGCGTAGTGCATTAAAGGGTGCGGCAATCGGCGGCGAAGTAGCCGCACTGCCGCAATGGGAGCTGATTTCCGACGTCCCGCTTGTCATGTTGTCCCCAGCGTCCTGCCGGATGATGTTCTGGCGAGTTTATGCTTATGGTAAATAAAATCAAGGGGCCATCGCACCGGGGACTAAGGCGGTGACTCCTTGAACCGGCCTGCTACCGCACGATAACGGTTGTAGCGGCCGCGTTGGTTGTCGGCGGCGAGATAGTTGGGGATTTCGGCTTCGAGCGAGGCCGGGGCGATGTCCAGCGCGGCCAGCCCGGACTCGGCCTCGACGCCGCCGGCCTTGAACGACAGGTAGTTGTCGCGCGAGAACGGCTTGCCGGGAACGTACTCCATCACGTTCGCCATCAACCGTGACGCCCAGTCGGGCAGGCCGATGATCGCGCGGTGCACGCCAATCATTCGCGCCGTGTACCTGACGATGTTACGCATCGTGTAGACATCGGGGCCATAGAGCGCGTAGCGCCGGCCGATCGTGTCGCGACGCGTCAGGCTGCGCACGAACGCTTCAGCCACGTTCCCCACGTACACCGGCGCGACCCGCGCGCCGGGACAGGGCAGCAACAGGACGCCCGGCGACAGTTTGAGCAGTCGGGCAAAGCGGTTGATGAAGGTATCCTGCGGGCCGAAGATGATCGACGGCTGGAACACCGTCGTCGCCGGCATGCCGTCCGGCGTCAGCGGCAGCAGTTGCTCGGCTTCGCCCCTGGTGCGCTGATAGTGGCTGGCGCTTGACGGGTCGGCGCCCAGCGCACTCATCTGCAACAGGCGCGGAACGTGGTTCGTTCGGCAGGCATCGAGCACTTTGCGCGTCAGTTCGACGTGGGCGTGCTCGAAACCGGAACCGTTGTGGCCGCGCTCGTTCAGGATGCCGACGAGGTTGATGACGGCGCCCACGCCGTCCAGTTCGCGCTTAAGCGTGGCCGGGTCATGCACGTCGGCCCGGACCAGCTTGATCGTCGGCAGCACGAGCAGGTCGCGGTGCCGCGACGGGTCGCGCGTGAGTATCTTGACGTGGTAGCCGGCATCGACCAGCCGCGCGGTGAGATGATGGCCGACGAAGCCGGTACCGCCGAGAATGCAGAGGGCGCGGTAGTCCATGCCCCGATTGTAGCGCCTCGGGCGGATGAAGGTATCCGCCCGAGATGCACCTTACCCGAGGCGGGTCGCCTTATAACCCGAACGACAGCTTGACGGAATAGGTTAGATTGTCGCCGATCCGGTTCGCTTCGAACACCAGATCCATGAACGGCATGCCGACGTCGAGGCCGACGAATACTTCGTTTTCGCCAAAGCTTTCGTTCTGCAGGCCGGTCGACGCGCCGGGATTGCTGGACACCCAGATGCGTCCGGCGCCGGCATACGGCGTGACCGGGCCGAAGCCTTTCGAAATCGAAAGTTCAAGACTGCCGGTATGGAAGCCGAGCTGGTCGACGCCGGTGATCTTGTTGTATGTGCCGCGCAGGCCGATCGCCGGCGTGGTGACGCCGCCTTCCAGAATCGCGTAGCGCAGCTCGGCGCCGTAGGCCTTGATGTTGGTGCCCGGGGCGATGCTGTAGAACCCGCCGATGTCGATGCCGCCGGGCAGGCCCTTGGTCAGACGCACGCGCGCCATGGGGACGGTGCTGACGTCGTCGCCGCTGGTCGCGATCTGCCACGCATCGTCGTGTTCAATCTGCGTGGCGCTGACATCGAAGCCGAAATCGAAACCGGTGAGGCCTTCCGGCTCCGCCGGCGCAAGCTGCTTGAATTGCAACGCCGCGCCAAGGTCGGCCGACAGGCCGTGGAACTGGTTTTGCGCCAGCGCGTCGAGGTTGTCGATGTCGTCCGCGAGCGCGAGACTGGAAGAGCCCAGCAGCAGCGCCGCCAGCAGAATTCGGTACATGTCGGGTCCCCCGAAGTGATTAGGTTTGAATTGGCGCGCAGTCTAGCAATGGCGCCCGGGGGAAAACGCCGACATGCCGATGCGAGGTGTCTTTGCGCCGACGAAAGGCAGGCGGGGGGTCAGGGGTCGCTGGCTGCCGTTCGAGAGGCTGTCGCCGGCCCGTTCGCCAGCGGCTGGATCATGCCCATGCGGTCGGTAATGGAGGTGATGCTGCCGCCAAGTCGCCAGTCGAATACCACCGTATGCGCCATCACCCGACGGACATAGTTGCGCGTCTGGCCGAAGGGAATCGCTTCGACCCACACGTCGGCCTCGATCGGGCGTGCGACCGGCAGCCAGTCGTTGACGTTGCCGGGGCCGGCGTTGTAGGCAGCGGTCGCGAGGCAGGCATTGCCGCCGAACTGGCCGCCGACATGGTCGAGGTAGGCGCTGCCCAGTTTGATGTTGAGGACCGGGTCGAGCAGCATCCGGTCGCCGTCGAGCGTAATGCCGAGCCGGTTCGCCATCATTCGCCCGGTTGCCGGCATGAGCTGCATCAGCCCGAGGGCGCCGGCATACGAGACCGCGTTGGCGGCAAACAGGCTTTCGCTGCGCATCAGGCCGTAGACCCAGGCGGGGTCGAGGCCCAGCTTGGCGGCGCGTGTTTCCACGGCATCTTCGTAGGCCGTCGGGTAGCGCAACTTGAGGTCATCCCAGCAGCCGCCGCGCGCGAGCGTGCGGATTGCCGCCGCGTGCCATTGCCAGCTCGCCGCCAGCAGCCCCGCCTGGCAGCGGTCGTTCACCGGCATGTCGCCGGTCGCGGCATTCCACTCGGCGTCGGCGAAATTCAGCATCCCCACCGCGAACAGTTCGTGCGCGCGAATGAGTTGCGGACCCTTCGCCAGTGCCTGCATTCGCGCCGCGTTCGGCTCGCTCGGCCGGGGCGAAAACGCGTAGGATGCGCCGATGCGATCGGCGGCAAGGAAGCTGTAATAGCCGTCCCCGCGGGCAAGGCGCCGGTAAATCGCCGTGGCTTCGTCTTCGTGATGCGTTTCAGCCAGCGCGCGGGCGCGCCAGTATTGCCACTGATCGCTGTGCCGGTACGCGCTCGGCAGATTGTAAATATCCTTCAGCGCGGTATGCCACCAGCCACGCCACAGCGCAGTGCGGATACGCCATTGCTTGACGAGGCCGTAGCCGGAAGCGGGCAGCGCGGCCAGATCACGGTAGGCGTCCGGCAGATGCTGGCGTGCCTCCCAGAGCGCGACGTCGCGCGCCACCGTGGCACGGTCGCGGGCGTTGAAACGATATTGCCCGGCGAGCGCTTGCCAGCGCAGCTTGGCTTCGGCGGCATTGTCGCGCGCCAGACGCCCGAGGCCGTAGACCAGCCGCGCACGCGTTTCGGGCGTGTCCGCAGCCGGGGGCGCGGCCAGCGCCGAGGCGGGATCCGCCGCCATTGCCTGCCAGCGCGCGACACGCTGCTGATCGGCCGGCGACAGCTTGTCGGCCAGATAGCTCGCCAGATTGAAATGATGCGCATCGAGCGCCTTCTCGAAGCGGGCGCGAATCAGATCTTCCGGCAGCAGGCCCTGTGCCGTCAGCCAGGCAAATGCGGGGTTGCACTCGCGCGGCTGGTCGTGCGCGCTCAACCACAGGCTTTTGGCGTGCGCAACCAGTTCGTCGCGGCGTGCCGCGGTCTGATCGGCGTTCGGGTCGAGCAGGCCGGCGCTGACGCTGGCGCACACCAGCGCCGCCGCATTATCGCCGTCGTAATAGGTCAGAAACGCGACCCAATCATGGTTTTGCGCCAGCGCGCGCAGCCAGCGATAGCGCAGTGCCGCGTCGATCGGCAAATCGGGATACTCGGCGAGGAAATCGGCGACCGCCTGCGGTGGTGTCGCGTCGAAACCTTCGTCGAGCGCGTGATCGAGTATCGCGTAGCGCAGGTAAGGGTACAGCGGGTAGTCGGCCAGTGCGTCCAGTTGATCGGCGGCGGTCGACAGCTCTCCCGCTTCAATCGCGGCGTAAGCCTTCTTGAACGCGGCGCGTTGCCCGGCGAGATCGGCAGCATGCGCGTCAAGCGCGGCCAGAGCGAGAACGAGAAGGAGACTGGCGAAGCGAATAAGCATGCCGGGGAGAGTACGTAACCGGCCGGGTAAATACCAGCAGATGTAACATTATCCGACAAGCGGTTAGCAAGGCGTGTTCTTGTTTGCACGCCCAATGTCCATGAAGTAGCATATGCGGGCTAAGGGACTGACGGTAGGCGCTATGGCGGATCAAGCGGATGGATCCGGAACGCCGGTTCATTGCATCGTCATCGCTCCGAACCAGTCGTTGTCTTCGTTGCACCTGGTCGAGCTGTACGGTGGCGGCCTCCTCGTGTCGCTGGCGATTGCGACGGTGCTGGCCTGGTTGGGTTACTGGCCGATACTGGTTTTCGCCGTGCTGGAATGGCTGGCGATCGGCGGCTGCGTCCGGGTGCTTGCCCGCGCCGGCCGTTACCGGGAAGTGGTCACTATCACCGCCGACCTGGTCAAAGTGGAAAAGCGCGACCGGGAGCGGGTCGAAAGCATTCGTTTTCAGCGCCACTGGGCGAGCATCGAGCGGCAGGGCAGCGGCTCGTGGTATCCCAGCCGGTTGCTGATCAAGTCCCACGGGACACAATGTGAAATCGGGCGCTGCCTGACGGAAGACGAACGCCGGGCGCTGAAAGTGCGTCTGGATGAGTTGGTCGGGCCGGTAAACCGGACGCCCGACCTGGTGGGTTAAAGAAGTATTCTCAGCGCGGCGATGACTGAACGGCCGCGCGAGCCGGGAGCAACTACGCATGTCAATCAGCAAGCTTGAGCGGGCCCTGGTGGCTACACTGGTACTGGGTCTCGCGCTGGCTTCGGGCGCCGCCAGCGCCAATCCGGCTGCCGCTTCGGCATATAACATGCCGGAGGGCGTGACGCCGATCAGCCACTGGGTCTACGGGCTGCACATGCACACGTTCTGGATCTGCGTCGGCATTGCCGTCGTGGTATTCGGCGCGATGCTGATTTCAATCATCTTTCACCGCAAGTCGCGCGGCGCGGTGGCGGCCAATTTCCACGAAAACATCTGGATCGAGATGGGCTGGACGATTGTGCCGGTCATCATTCTCGTGATCATGGCGGTGCCGGCCGTCGATGTCCTCGTCAAGATGGAGGACTACAGCAAGTCCGACATGTCGATCAAGGTCACCGGCTACCAGTGGATGTGGAATTACGACTACATCAATAACGGCATTTCCTTCTACAGCAAGCTCGGCGACGCGACCAACCGCGCGCGGATGGCGAACTCCGACGTCAGCCCGTCCTCGGTCAAGCATTATCTGCGCGAAGTCGACCATCCGCTGGTGGTGCCGACCGGCAAGAAAATCCGCCTGCTGCTGACTTCCGGCGACGTGATTCATTCCTGGTGGGTGCCGGACTTCGGCGCCAAGACCGACGCCATTCCCGGCTACGTCAACCAGCTGTGGATCAAGGTTGAGAAGCCGGGTATCTACCGCGGCCAGTGCGCCGAGTTGTGCGGCCGCGGCCATGCCTACATGCCGATCGTCGTCGTCGCCAAGACGCCGGACGAGTTTCGCGCCTGGGTGAAAGCGCAGGGCGGGCATCTCGCCAAGGGGCCGTCGACCGGCGGCACGACGATCAATCGCGGCCGCCAGCCGGCGCCGGACGCGGTACAGCCGCCGCCCCGCAATGACAGCGGAGCGAACGACGACGGCGCCGCGCCCGCCGAACACAACTAATTCCCGACTGAATCAGGCTCAGCCAGACTGAATACGAGGACGATGCGATGAATGCGCACGCAGCAACGGCAGATCACGGCGAACATAGTCACGGCCCGGCCAGGGGCCTGATGCGCTGGATCACGACGACCAACCACAAGGACATCGGCACGCTGTACCTGATTTTCAGCGCGACGATGTTTGCGATCGGCGGCTTTTTCGCCATTGTCATCCGCACCGAGCTGTACGCGCCGGGCATGCAGATCGTCGACCCGTATTTCTTCAACGAAATGACGACGATGCATGGCCTGGTGATGATCTTCGGCGTGATTATGCCGTCGTTCGTGGGCCTGGCGAACTGGATGCTGCCGATCATGGTCGGCGCGCCCGACATGGCCCTGCCGCGCCTGAACAACTTCAGCTTCTGGATCATGCCGTTCGCATTCATCCTGTTGCTGTCGACCTTCTTCATGCCGGGCGGTGCGCCGGCTTCAGGCTGGACGATGTACGCGCCGCTGGTCGAGCAGACCGGCATGGCGTTTCCGTTCATGGTGTTCGCCATTCACCTGATGGGCATTTCCTCGGTCGCCGGCGCGATCAACGTGATCGCGACCATTCTCAACATGCGCGCGCCCAGCATGCGGCTGATGAAAATGCCGATGTTCGTCTGGTCGTGGCTGATCACCGCCTTCCTGCTGATCGCGGTGATGCCGGTGCTCGCCGGCGCGATCACGATGCTGCTGATGGACAAGTACTTCGGCACCAGTTTCTTCTTCGCCGGTGGCGGCGGCGACCCGGTGCTCTACCAGCACGTGTTCTGGTTCTTCGGGCACCCCGAGGTCTACATCATGATTCTGCCGGCGTTCGGCA
>DASSNT010000081.1:0-15212 GCA_035701285.1 Gammaproteobacteria bacterium
AGTTCCTTGCGCGTCTTCTGCATGTCCTTGATGTCGGCAATGCGTTTGTCGACCCGCGAAATCTGCGTCTTGAGGAAATTGTTGCGCTGGTTCTGGTAGTCGATGCTGGCGCTCATCGCGTGGTTCCAGTAGCCGACAACCACTATCGCCAGCACCGCGGTGCCGACAGCAGCGGTGTTAAATTGCTTCTGGCGGCGCTTGCGCAGCTCTTCGCGCCAGGGCAGGAGGTTAATGCGCGGCATTAATCGAAGCTCCTCAAGGCCAGCCCGCAGGCCACGACCAGCGCCGGTCCGTCGTGTTCCGTCAACTGCGCGCGCGCGCGCGACGACACGGACATGCCGGCGACCGGATTGCCGACCACCGTGGGAGTGTCCAGGCGTTCGCCGATGTACTCGGCTGCGCCCGGAATCGCGGCGCAGCCGCCACAGATGACAATCTGGGCGAGGTCGTCGTTGGCGTTGGTGGACGTCAGGTAAAACTGCATCGAGCGGCTGACCTGTTGCGCCATGTCGTGAATGAACGGCGTCAGAATTTCGTTGTGATAGCTGTTCGGAAGGCCGCCCATGCGCTTGGCACGCCCGGCTTCCTCCCACGACAGCCCGTAGTGACGCATGATCTCCTCGGTCAGCAGACGGCCGCCGAAGGCCTGGTCACGCGTGTAGATGATCTTGCGGTCTTCCATGACGCTGAA
This sequence comes from Gammaproteobacteria bacterium, assembly GCA_035701285.1. GTDB lineage: Bacteria > Pseudomonadota > Gammaproteobacteria > Natronospirales > DASSBR01 > DASSBR01. The sequence goes on from DASSNT010000081.1 coordinate 692, forward strand.
CGTCGTCGAGGTCGCGCCGAAGTCGACCAGCGCGATCGTATTGCCGCGGCCTTCTTCCGGCATCTGGTGCGCCATCAGTTTGCAGGCGTTTTCGAGCGCGTAGGCTTCGACATCGACCACGGTGGCGGTCAGGCCGGCGAGATCGAGCACTGCCTGGCGCTGCTCGACGTTTTCCGAGCGCGTCGCCACCAGCAGAACGTCGACCATGTCCTCGTCGCTCGCCGATGGGCCCAGCACGGCAAAGTCGTAGCGCACTTCTTCGATCGGGAACGGGATATGCTGATCTGCCTGCAGCTCCACCTGCTGGGCGCGCTCATCGTCGCTGAGTTGCGCCGGCATCAGGATGGTCTTGGTGATGACGGTCGGGCCGCCAATGGCGACTGCGACGTCGCGAGTGCGCGAGCCGGAGCGGCGCAGCGCTTTCTTGACGGCCTCGCCGCAGGCGTCGATATCGGTTATTGTCTTGTCGGAAATGGCGTCCTGAGGCACCGGTTCGGCGGCATAGGCCTCCACCCGATACCCGCCGCGCGTGGCGGTGAGTTCGACCAGCTTGATGGAGGATGTGCTGATGTCGAGCCCCAGCACGGACTTTGGCTTTTTTATGGAAAGCACGAAGTATTCCCCTGTTACACCGAACTCTTTATAGTGAGATAGAACACCGGCTTGCGGCTTCTTCTTAGCTCAATACCTTAAGTGCCGGAGCTAACTATATAGCAACATTTAGTTAAATGGAACGCGTAGCTGTTAGCGCAACGGTAGATTCCGTATAATGCTCGCCCCCGTCAAGAACACGCCGACCGGGGGCTTGCGTGGCCTGACGAACGGCATTGGCCGCCGACGGCATGTCCCGCATCCTTATCTGTCCGTGCCAGCCATTAAATGAGGAAGAATGCGGCGTCCGTTCAAAATCCTGTCCTGGTTGCTGATCGCCGGCTTCGGCGCAGCATTTCTTGGCTGTGTGGCGCTGGCCGCGGCCTGGCTCTACATCGCGCCCGGCCTGCCGTCGGCGACGGCGCTCAAGGATGTGCGTTTGCAGGTGCCGATGCGCGTCTACACCCGCGACGGTAAGCTGATGGCCGAGTACGGCGTCAAGCGGCGGATTCCGCTCGCCTACGAGGACATCCCGCCGCTGATGATCGAGGCGTTCATCGCCGCTGAGGACGACCGCTACTTCGAACACCCCGGCGTCGATTACCAGGGTCTGCTGCGTGCCGTGGCCGAGCTGGTGCTGACCGGCGAAAAGAGCCAGGGCGGCAGCACGATCACGATGCAGGTGGCGCGCAACTATTTCCTGTCGCGCAAGAAAACCTACCTGCGCAAGCTGCGCGAGATATTCCTGGCGCTCAAGATCGACCAGAAGCTCAGCAAGGAAGAAGTGCTGAGCCTGTATTTGAACAAGATTTTCCTCGGCCAGCGATCGTTCGGCGTGGGCGCCGCCGCGCGAGTCTATTTCGGCACCGATGTCTGGCACCTGAATCTGGCGCAAATCGCGATGATCGCAGGCCTGCCGCGCGCGCCGTCGCTGGATAATCCGGTTCACAGCCCCGAGAACGCGCGCCGCCGGCGCGGCTATGTGCTTGGGCGCATGCTCGCCAACGGCTTTATCAATCGCGCCGCCTACGAGCGCGCGATGGCCCAACCCATCGTCGGCAGCTATCACGGCGAGAAGATCGAAGTCTCCGCGCCGTACGTTGCCGAAATGGTGCGCGACGAGATGGTCGATCGTTTCGGCGAAGACGTGTACACCGACGGTTACGTGGTGACTACCACGGTGGACAGCCGGCTGCAGCCGCTTGCCGAGCAGGCGCTGCAGGACGATCTCGAAAGCTACAGCCGCCGCCACGGTTATCGCGGTCCGGTCGCGCATGTCGACATGTCGCTCGAAGCGGGACCGGAGCAGTGGCGCAAATTGCTTGACGGACACAACGCCTACGGCGACCTGCACCCGGCGCTGATCACCGCGGTCGGTGAGCACAACGCCGCGGCCTTCGTGCCGGATGCCGGCGTGGTCGGTATCGACTGGAAGGGTCTGTCCTGGGCACGGCCGTATCGCAGCGTCAACTCGGTCGGTCCGCGGCCTGACAAAGCCGGCGACGTCGTGGCGGCCGGCGACATCGTCTATCTCGACAAGGTCGGGGACCACTGGCAGTTGTCGCAGCTACCGCGAGTTGGTGGGGCGCTGGTGTCGGTGGATCCGGTGGACGGCGCCATCGTCGCGCTGACCGGCGGTTTCGATTTCTACCTGAGCAAGTTCAACCGCGCCACCCAGGCTGAGCGGCAGCCGGGCTCGGCCTTCAAACCGTACATCTACACTGCCGCGCTGGCGTACGGCATGACGCCGGCGACCACCATTAACGACGCGCCGGTGGTGGTTGCGAACCACACGCTCGACAGCGTCTGGCGGCCGGAGAATTACGAGCACCGCTTCCGCGGACCAACGCGGTTGCGCGTCGCGCTGGTGCATTCGCTGAACCTGGTGTCGGTGCGCGTGTTGCGCCGCATGGGCATCGACTACACCACGCAGTATCTCAGCCGTTTCGGGTTCAATCCCGACACGCTGCCGCATTATCTGTCACTGGCTCTCGGCAGCGCGAGTGTCACGCCGTTGCAAATGGCGCGCGGCTATTCGGTGATCGCCAACGGCGGTTTCCTGGTCCAGCCCTATTTCATCCAGCGCATCGACGACAGCACAACGGGCCGCACGCTGTACACGGCCAATCCGCCCGTCGCCTGCGAGGCCTGCGGCACGCAGACCGCCGCCGCGCCGAAGGCCGCTCCCGCGCGGGTGATTCGTACGGCCGGCGTCAATCTGGCGCACGTGCCCCAGGCGGGGAGCCAGACGCTGCCGGTGGGCACACAACTGATCAAGCGCGACATCCCGTCGGTCAACGTGGCCCAGCGCACGCTGACGCCGCAGGACGACTACCTGATCACCTCGATGATGCGCGACGTCATCGACCATGGCACCGGCCGGCGCGCGAAACGCATCGGCCGCGGTGACCTCGCAGGCAAGACCGGGACGACCAACGACTGGAACAACGCCTGGTTCGGCGGATTCAATTCGAATCTCGTCACCATTGCCTACGTCGGCTTCGACCACGTGCAGACACTCGGCCGACCGGAAACCGGCGCGCGTGCAGCGCTGCCGGCCTGGATCGACTTCATGGGGCCGGCGCTGGCCGACACGCCGGAGGCGCCGTTCATTCAGCCGGAAGGCATGGTCACGGTGCGGATCGATTCAAAGACCGGCTTGCGCACCGGGCCGAACGACCCCAACGCGATGTTTGAAACCTTCCGCGCCGACCGTGTGCCGCCGGCGGCGCCGACGACGCGCTTCAGCCAGGCGCGCATCAGCTCGGCCAACAGCGTGGGCGCGTTGCATCATTAAATCGGCAGAACCCGATCTCAGTGCGATTCCGGGGCCGTTGCACGAGCCTGTCCGGGCGCACTGGGATCGCTTCGTTGCCGCCGGCCCTTCCGAGACATTGCAGCGCGCCCTGCTGGACGCCGGGCTGGTTCGCGTCTTCGCCGCCAGCGACTTTGTTGCCGAAAGCTGTATCCGTTCGCCGTCGCTGTTCGACGACTCAACGCTGGAGCGGCTGACCGCCGCGGCGTCGCCCGGCGAGATTGCGGCGCAGGTCAGGCACGCGCTCGCGGCATGCGACAGCGAAAGCGGCTTGCACGCCGCGTTGCGCCGCGTCCGCCGCCGGGAAATGGTGCGCATCGCCTGGCGCGATCTGGCGGGGCTCGCGGGCCTCGACGAAACCCTCGGTGACCTGTCGGATCTCGCCGATGCCTGTATCGATGCGGCGCTTGCCCGGCTGAGCGACTGGCAGGCGCAGGAGCGGGGCATGGTGCGCGACGCGCAAGATCGTCAGCAGTCGCTCGTCGTGCTCGGCTTCGGCAAACTGGGCGCGCGCGAACTCAATTTTTCGTCCGACGTCGATCTCGTTTTTGCCTATCCGAAAAAAGGTGAAAGCGATGGCGAGCGCCCACTCGACAGCGACGCCTGGTTTACCCGCCTCGGCCAGAAGCTGATTCGCGCGCTCAACGAGCCGACCGAAGACGGCTTCGTGTTCCGCGTGGATATGCGCCTGCGCCCGTTCGGCGCGAGCGGACCACTGGCGACTTCGTTCGCAGCACTGGAGCACTACTACCAGAGCCACGGCCGCGACTGGGAGCGGTACGCGCTGATCAAGGCGCGGCCGGTGGCGGGGGATCGTGCTGCCGGCGAGCAGCTGCTCCGCGAGCTGCGGCCGTTTGTCTATCGGCGCTATCTCGATTTCAATGCATTCGAGTCGCTGCGCGACATGAAAACAATGATCGCGCAGGAAGTCGCCCGGCAGGGACTTGAGGACAACATCAAGCTGGGCCGCGGCGGCATTCGCGAGATCGAATTCATCGGCCAGCTTTTTCAGCTGATCCGCGGCGGTCGCGAGGCGGCGCTGCGCGAGCGGGCGATCCGCCGTGTGCTCCGCTCGCTGGCGGCGAGCGACTACCTCGAGGTCGACGATGCCGAGGCGCTCGACGCGGCGTACGTGTTCCTGCGCCGCGTCGAAAACCGCCTGCAGATGGCGGCCGACCGGCAGGTCCATGATCTGCCGGCTGAATCCGTTGGCCAGCTCCGGCTCGCCTGGTCGATGGGCTTTGCCGACTGGGCGGCGTTCAAGGCCGCGCTTGACGCGCATCGCGACAGGGTGCGGTCGGTGTTCGGGCAGGTTTTCGCGGCACCCGACGAAAGCGCTCCCCGCCAGAGCGACGCGCCGGCTGTCTGGCAGACGATAGCGGCTGGGGGCGACGCCTTGCCGGTGCTGATCGAACTGGGTTTCGGGGCGTCGGCCGATGCGGCGCTGCGCGATCTGCAGGCCGCTCCGCCGATCCAGGCGCTGGGGGCGCGCGGCCGTCGGCGCCTCGACCAGTTGATGCCGCGGCTGATCCAGGCGGCGGCGGTGTCCGGCAAGCCGGAGGCCGTGCTGCTGAGCCTGCTGCGGCTGGTCGAAGCGGTCGCCGGGCGCACCGCGTATCTTGCGCTGCTGGCCGAGAACGACAACGTCCTGCGTCATCTGGCCGCGATTGCCGCCGCGAGCCCGTGGCTGCTGCAACTGGTGACGCGCGTGCCGCTGCTGATGGACGAGCTGATCGATCCGCGCCTGTTTCAGGCGGCGCCGGACCCGGCCGCGCTGGCGGCGGAGCTGGACGCAGTGCTGGCTGGTGTCGATCCGGCCGACCAGGAAGCGGAAATGGATGCGCTGCGCCAGTTCCAGCAGGCGGCGGTGTTGCGTATCGCCGCGGCGGATTTGAGCGGCCATGCAGATGCGCCTCTGGTGAGCCAGCGGCTGACCGCGCTCGCTGAAGTGGTGCTGAATTCAGTGCTGACGCTGACGCGCCAGCGGATGCGTGCCCGCCATGGCGTGCCGATGAGCCGTGTCGACGGCGTCGATCAGCTGGCGAGCATGGCGGTGATCGGCTACGGGACGCTGGGCGGCGGCGAACTCGGCTACGGCTCCGATCTCGATCTCGTGTTCGTTCACGACAGCCGCGGCGAAGCGCAGCGCAGCGACGGCCCGCAGCCGCTCGATAACGCCGTGTTTTTTTCCCGCTGGTCACAGCGCATGATCAGTTTTCTGTCCACTGCGACCAGCGCCGGCGTGCTGTACCGGGTCGATATGCGCCTGCGCCCGAGCGGCAGCGCGGGCCTTCTGGTGAGCGGCTTCGACGGCTTTGCCCGCTATCAGCGCGAGCAGGCGTGGACCTGGGAGCATCAGGCGCTGGTGCGGGCGCGGCCGGTTGCGGGGGACGGCGAACTGCTGCAGCGTTTTGCGGAACTGCGGCGGGACATTCTCTGCCGCCCGCGCGATGAGGCGGCCCTGCGCCAGGACATCACGACCATGCGCGAACGCATGCGGCACGAATTGCTGGTCAAGACCCAGTCCGGCTTTGACATCAAGCAGGGGACGGGCGGGCTGATCGACATCGAGTTTCTGACGCAATACTGGGTGCTCCTGCATGCTCACCGGCACCCCGAGCTGATCGAACCGCGCGGCAACCTCGATATGCTGGCGGCGCTGGCGAGCGCGCAGCGGATAGGCAGCGAGGCCGCCACGGATCTCGCCGCGGCATATCGCGTCTATCTCGGCCGCGTACACCGGCTGACGCTCGAAGGCTGGGGCACTGTCGTCGCCAGAGACGAGTTCCATGACGTGCGCGAGATGGTGCAGGCCCGCTGGCGGGAGGCATTGCTATAATCGCGCCATGATTATCGTTACCGGCGCTGCCGGCTTTATCGGCAGCAACCTGATCCACGCGCTCAACCGCCAGGGCTGCAAGGACATCATCGCAGTCGACGATCTGCGCGACGGCGCGAAGTTTCTGAATATTGTCGACGCCGAGATCGCCGATTACTTCGACAAGCGCGATTTCATCGAGCGGATCGACGCCGGCCACGACTTCGGCGGCGTCGACACGATCTTCCACCAGGGCGCCTGCTCGGATACCACCGAGTGGGACGGGCGCTACATGCTGGAGAACAACTACAGTTACTCCAAGACTTTGCTCGAATACTCCCTCGCGCGGCGAATCCAGTTCATTTACGCGTCGTCTGCCGCCGTCTACGGCGCCGGGCGCACGTTCAAGGAAGAGGCCGCCAACGAATCGCCGCTGAACGTCTATGGCTACTCAAAGCTGCTGTTCGACCAGTACGTGCGCCGCCGGTTGCCCGAGGCGCAAAGCCAGGTGGTCGGGCTGCGGTACTTCAACGTCTACGGGCCGCGCGAGCAGCACAAGGGCGGCATGGCGAGCGTCGCGTTTCACCTCAACGGCCAGGTGCTCGCCAACGGCAAGGCCAAGCTGTTCGAAGGCAGCGACGGCTTCGAGGACGGCGAGCAGCGGCGGGATTTCATTCACGTCGACGATGTCGCCTCGGTGAATCTGTGGCTGCGCGCCCATCCGGACGTCTCGGGCATTTTCAACGTCGGCACCGGCGCGAGCGCGACGTTCAACGAAGTCGCCGACGCCGTGATTGCCGCCCACGACCGCGGCCAGATCGAGTACATCCGCTTTCCGGAGCACCTGGAAGGCCACTATCAGAGTTTCACCGAAGCCGACATCGGCGCGTTACGCGCCGCCGGCTACGACCGACCCTTCATCGGTGTGGCCGAAGGCATCCGATCCTACATGGCCTGGCTCAATTCAGAGCCGGCGTCTGAATGAGATAGCCTGATATAATGAGCGCCGACCCGACACAGGAGCCACACGTGGCCGCGCAGCAGCCTATTCAATCCGCAGCCGGCAAGATTCAGCCGAACGCCGAGCATCATTACACGGTAACGCGCAAGAACCTGCCGCTCAGTTGCCCGATGCCGGAAATGAGCCTGTGGAACTCGCATCAGCGTGTTTTCCTGCCGATCGAGGCCAGCGGCGAGGCGATGTGTCCTTACTGCGGCGCTCGTTACACGCTGAGCGAGTGACTCGCACCGCCCTGGACGCTGCCGGCGCTTCTTCTCCAGGGCTCCGTTTTCGCCTGATTCTGCCCGCGCTGGCAGCTATCCTGTTGTGCCTGTTCGCGCCGCCGGCCGGCGCGGTCGCCGCCATCGGCGCGGCCGCCATCCTCGCCTGCCTGTTCCGGCGGCCCGGCGAATACGATCCGGGCGCGCCCGAAAAGCTGCTGTTCTTCGCCGGCGTCTTTTACGTGCTGGTCTGGTGGCTGGCCGCTGCCGCGCATTGGCACTTGCAAGCTGGCGTCTTCGCCGGCCTTGCTGCACTGCTGCTCATCTACCCGCTTCATCGCGCCGGCCTGAGCTGGCGGTTCGATGACCGAACGCTGTGGCGAGCGCTGAGCGGCGCCTGCCTCGCGGCCGCCATCGCAGCGGCGGCGGCCCTGGCGGCCGGCGGACCGGTCATCGGCCAAAGTGCGATCTGGTGGGGCAATATCGCTTTTGCGCTCGGGGCGATGACGCTCAGCGGCCTGGACCGGCCGGCCGGCCGATCCACCCGCACAGCCATGCTCGCCACCGCTGTCGTCGGGATGATGGCGGGGCTGGTGTCGGGTTCATGGGGCGTCTGGCTGGCACTGCCCGTCGTGTTGACCGTATGGTTCTTCCACCTGCCGAACCGCTTGTCGCCGCGGTTCCGCTGGGCCTCCGTTCTGGCGGTTCTCATCGGCGTTGAAATTGTTCTGCTGATCGACACCACCGGCGCGCTGGTGCGGTTTCGCTGGCTGGTTTTGCAGGCCAATGTCTGGTGGCACAGCGACGGCCAGGCCGGGCTGTTCGGGGTGGTGCTGCACGACTGGGCTGCGGCGCTTACCACTTTCGCGGCGCATCCGTTGATCGGCGCCGTCACCGACGGCAGTGCAGGCGATCTGAATCAATACGTGCTGACGCTGCGCGATTCCGGCCTGGTGGGCGCGCTGGCGCTGGCGCTGTTAATCGGCGTGCCGGGCTGGTTCTTCGCGCATGCCGGCCGTCATCGCGATCCGGCGGTGCAGCGCGTCGGTCGTGCCGGGGTGCTGCTGGTCACCGCCTACAGCGTCGTGGCGTTGCTGCAGCCGGTTTTCGCGTCGGACCGCATGCTGGTGTTTTACGCCTTCGCGGTCGCGGCGCTGTATGCCGTCGCACGTCAGGCTCGCACCGCCGCCCTCGCGCAACCAGTCGCGCGCCGTCAAAGCTTGAGCGTGATCGTCATTACGCGGAACGAAGCCGACCGGATCGGTCGCTGCCTCGAATCGGCTGCGGGCTGGGCCGACGAGATCGTCGTGCTGGACAGCGGTAGCACCGACGACACCGCCGCAATCGCGCGCCGGTACACCGACCGCGTCGAGGTCACCGACTGGCCCGGTTTCGGCGTCCAGAAACAACGGGCGCTGGAACGCGCTTCGTGTGATTGGGTGCTGTCGCTCGACGCCGACGAAGCCCTGACGCCGGCATTGCGCCACGAGATCGACACGACGCTGAGCGAGACGCCCGAATGCGCGGCGTATCGCGTGCCGTGGGCGGTCACCATCAACGGCAAGCGGCTCGACTTCGGCCGCAGCCGGGCGCCGTTGCGCCTGACCCGGCGGGACGGCGCCCGCTACACAACCGACATCGTCCACGAGCGGATCATTCCGCCCGGCAAGGTGGGCAGGTTGGAGAACCGCCTGCTTCATTACACATGGCGAAGTTACGGGCACGCGCTGCAAAAGTCTGCCGACTACGCCTGGCTGGGGGCGAAGCGCCGTCACGATCGCGGCCGCCGGGGCGGTGGACTGCCGGTCGCGGCGCTGCGCAGCGTCTGGGTCTTTTGCCAGACTTATTTTCTGCGACTGGGGTTGTTGGACGGCGGCATCGGCTTCCTGATTGCCGTAGTCGACATGCAGGATTCATTTAACAAGTACGCAGGGTTGTGGGCACTGCGGCAAGGCGATAAGAAAAAATAGCCGCCTTAAGCGGCGATTGATGCCATTAATCGATCCAGCATCGCGGTGACATCCTCCACCTCGATCAGTGCCATTGCATCAGGATGGCGCACGCGCGCGCCCCATCGAACGTCTTCCGGCGTCTTGTTGTTGAACCGTTGCAAGGCTTCCGGGTAGCGGTTGACCGTCCATTGCCGGCTCAGGTAGGGGCCGGTGCGGTCCGGATTGCTGGTGGCGTAAAGACCGATCACCGGCACGCCGGCTGCCGTAGCCATGTGCGCCGGGCCGGAATCGGGGGTGATGATGGCCTGTGACCGCTGCAACAGCGCGTAGAGTTGTTTCAGGCTGGTCCGGCCGATCAGATTAACGGGCTTGACGCGGCACTGCGCGCCAATAGCGTCGCCCGCCTCGCGCTCGGCGTCGCTCGGTCCGCCGGTCAGGATCACCTTGAGGCCATGCTTCCCGGCCGCATAATCGGCGGCCGCCGCATAGCGTTCCGGCATCCAGTTGCGCCAGTTGCGCAGGCGCGGGCTGGCGAGTGGACTGACGATCAGCGCCGGCGTCTGGTCCGGAATATGCTCCGCGGCAAACGCGCGATCCGCTTCGCTCACCGGAATGTCCCAGCGCAGATCACGCTGATGAATCCCGAGTGCGTCGGCGAAACCGAACAAACCTTCAATCACATGTTCGCGTTCCCGGTGTTCGATGCGCTCGCTGGTAAACAGCCACTGGTAGTCGCGCGCGCGCTGCCGGTCGAAGCCGAGCCGGCGGTCGGCGCGCACGTTGAGGCTCGCAATGCTGGCCCGCAGCGACACCTGCATGTGCAAAAACAGGTCGAAGCGCCGGCCTTCAAGCTGCCGGCGCAACTGCCGGTGGGCGCGCCAGCCTTGGGCCTTGTCGAAAATGATAAACTCGATGCCGGGGATGTCGCCGACCAGGCTGGCTTCGAGCCGGCCGATGATCCAGGTGATTCGTGTGTTCGGCCAGGCGGTCGCGAGCATGCGAACGACCGGCAGCGTGTGGCACACATCGCCGACCGCCGACAGGCGCATTACGCAGATCGATTGAGGGGTGGTCATGACAGCGACAACAAAGTCTAAAGGCCGCCTCATCCTATACGATGAAACTCTGGTCGACCAGCCGGACGGCCGGCTGTTCACGCCGGACTATTGGGGCGAGCAGGGCGCGTTGCTGCCGACCGCAGACGGTCGCGGTGCGAGCTGGATCATCGCCCACGCGGACGAGGACTGGGTGCTGCGTCATTATCGGCGTGGCGGGGCCGTCCGGTTTCTCGGCGACCGCTACGGCTGGCCCGGCAGTACCGCCCGCACGCGGCCGTGGCGCGAATGGCATTATCTCAACGAAATGCGCGCACGAGCGTTGCCGGTGGCGCGGCCGGTGGCGGCGCAGGTGCGGCGCAGCGGCCTCATCTGGCGCGGCGACCTGATCACGCTCCGCATTCATGAGGCCCGGCCGCTGTCGGCGTGGCTCAAGGTGCGCGATCTGCAAAGTCCGCCATGGCGCGCGATCGGGCAAACGCTGGCACGCTTCCACTCGGCCGGTGCCGCGCATCCCGACCTGAACGCGCACAACATCCTGATTCAGCCGGACGAATCGGTGCATCTGATCGATTTCGACCGTGGCGGCTGGCAGAGACCGGGTGGCGCATGGGCGCAGCAGAACCTGCAGCGCCTCAAGCGGTCGCTGATCAAGTTGACGGATGAATCGGCGATTGCGGACGCCTGGCGGGAGCTGTTGTCGGGCTATGGCCCGGACGGCGCGTAACCGCGTTCTATTGCCGGCCTTTGCGCGGCACGATCTTGAACCGGTCATGGCTCCATAAATACTGCTCCGGCCGCTTGCGGATCCCCGCTTCCAGCACCGCGCTGACCCGCGCCGCATCGGCGTCGTCGTCACCCGTCGGGAACCGCTCCAGCGCGGGCAGCAGACGGATCAGGTAGCCCTCCGTGCCGTCCAGCCGTTCGACGAAAAAGGGGACCACCGGCGCGCCGCTGACGCGCGCGATGCGGGCCGTTGCCGGATTGGTCGGCGCCGGTACACCGAAAAAGGGCACCGTCACGCTGTTTTTTCCGCGATACCCCTGGTCCGGCGCGTACCAGATCGGGATGCCCTGCTTCAGGCTGCGCAACAGCGCGCGCACATCGTCGCGCGGAATGCCTCGCTCCGCGCGCCGCTCGCGCCCCTTGCGGATGACCGCGTCCAGCAGCCGGTTTCTGTTCGGCCGGTACATCATGTGCAGGCGCACGAACAGCGTCAGCATCGCGCCGCCGATCTCAAGCGTGGTGAAGTGCGCTGTCAGCAGAATGACGCCGCGCCCCTCAGCCTGCGCCGCTTCCAGATGTTCCAGTCCCTCGACGCGCACCAACCGGCGCAGCCGCGCTTCCGACGCCCACCAGCACATGCCCAGTTCGATCAGGCCCAGCCCCAGCGACTCGAAATGGCGGACCTCCAGGTCGCGCCGCGCCGCGGGCGTCATCTCCGGAAAGCAGCGTTCGAGGTTCACGCGCGTGATCCGCCGGCGGCGGCCGGCGACGCGGCGAAGCAACCGGCCGAGCGCGAAACCCAACGGCCGCTGGACGCGGTACGGCAGCAGCATTGCAAGGCGGACCAGGCCGAGCGCAAGCCATAGCGGCCAGTAGCGCGGTTTAAGAAATTCGGCGGACATGGCGCGCATTGTAACCGCCCTGCGCAGGCGTCGGGCGGGGTAAATGGTACGTAGTCCGGGGTACGCGGTTCGGAAAGGCTGCGCCACGGACCACTAAGCCCTTACCGCTAACCGACCACGGGTCCCAGCCCGTGGTACCATTCCGCCGATTCCGCGGCTCACGCAGGCTTATGGCACTCCACATTCCCGATTTCTCGGCTGCTCGCGTTCTCGTCGCCGGCGATGTGATGCTCGACCGCTATTGGTCGGGCGCGACCCGGCGCATTTCGCCGGAGGCGCCGGTGCCGGTCGTGCGGGTCGACGGCTCGGAAGAACGACCGGGCGGCGCGGGCAACGTCGCTGCCAACCTTGCGCTGCTGGCGGCGACGGCAACGCTGCTCGGCGTCACCGGGAATGACGAGGCGGCCGAGGCGCTGGCCGCGCTGCTGACCAGCCGCGGCATCCACTCCCGGCTGACGCAGCAGCCCGGCGTCCATACCGTCACCAAGCTGCGCGTGTTGAGCCGGCACCAGCAACTCCTGCGGGTCGATTTCGAAAATCAGCAACTGTCTGCACCGGCGCAGTTCAGCGACCAGTACCAGGCGGCGCTGGCCGAGCACGCGGTGGTGGTGTTGTCCGACTACGGCAAAGGGACGCTGGCGCAGGTCGACGCGCTGATCGCCGCCGCGCGCGCTGCCGGCAAGCCGGTGCTGGTCGACCCGAAAGGCGCCGACTTCGAGCGCTATCGCGGCGCGACGGTCATTACCCCGAACCTGTCCGAATTCGAAGCGGTCGCCGGTGCTTGCGAAACTGATGCCGACATCGCGGCGAAAGGCGAGCAGTTGCGAGCGGCACTCGAGCTGCAGGCGCTGGTCGTCACGCGTGGCGAGGATGGCATGACGCTGATCGAAGCCGGCAAGCCGCCGCTGCATCTGCCGACCCACGCCCGCGAAGTCGCCGACGTGACCGGCGCGGGCGACACCGTCATCGCGCTGCTCGCCGCCGGCCTGGCCGCCGGTCTGACGTTTGCCGACGCAACGGCGCTGGCGAATCTCGGCGCCGGCCTGGTCGTCGCCAAACTGGGCGCGGCCGGCGTGACACCGGCCGAACTGCGCCACGCGCTGCACGAACACGACGATTCGCCGGGCGCGGGGGCGCTCGATGAAGGCGCCCTGCTGGACGCCGTCGCGCAGGCGCGGGCGCGCGGTGAGCGCATCGTCATGACCAACGGCTGTTTCGATATTCTCCATCCGGGCCACGTCGCGTATCTGCGCAAGGCGCGGGCGCTGGGCGACCGGTTAATCGTGGCGGTCAACGACGACGCCTCGGTTACTCGTCTGAAGGGGGCGGGGCGGCCGGTCAACGCTCTCGACGACCGCATTGCGATGCTTGCCGCGCTGGAAATGGTCGACTGGGTGGTGCCGTTTTCCGAAGACACGCCGGCGCGGCTGATCGGCCGCGTGCTGCCCGACATGCTGGTCAAGGGCGGCGACTACAAGCCGCACGACATTGCCGGCTACGACGCGGTCATCGCGAACGGCGGCAAGGTGCAGGTGGTCGACTTTGTTAGCGGCTATTCGACTACGGCGCTGCTCGATGCGGTTCGGAACGTTCGTTAGGCAGGCGCCATCACTCTGCGAATTCTTTACACCATACTGCTGACACTCCTCACGCCGTTCGCGTTCGGCTGGCTCGCCATCCGCAGCCGTCGGCAGACGGGCGAGGCAGATGCGCTGAGCGAACGGCTGGGCTATTTGCCGGCCAAGCCCAAGGGCAGTCCGATCTGGATACACGCCGCGTCGCTCGGCGAAGCCCAGGCCGCGCAAAGCCTGATCGAGGCGCTGCTGGCGCGCCAGCCACGGCCGCTCCTGCTTATCACCACCTTCAGTGCCACCGCGCGGCGCCATTGCCGCGAACGCTACGGCGACCGAGCGGTCGTCGCCGCCGCGCCCTACGATTTACCCCTGTTCGTGAACCGCGTTCTGCGGGAAGCGCGGCCGCGGATCGCCATTTTCGTCGAAACTGAAATCTGGCCGAACCTGTATCGCGCCCTTGACCGCCGGCAGGTGCCGATCCTCATCGTCAGCGCGCGCATTTCGAGCCGCGCGTTCGATCGCTACCGTCGCTTTCGGGGGCTGATCGCCGGTTGCCTGCAGCGCGTCGCCCGGATCGGGGCGCAGACGCAGGCGGATGCCGAGCGCTTTGTTGCGCTGGGCGCTCCCACACAGCGAGTTTCGGTTATGGGCAACTTGAAGTTTGACCGCCAGCCGCCGGCCGATCTGGCAGCGCAGGGGGCGGCGCTGCGTCGCGAGCGGTTCGGCGATCGGCCCGTCTGGGTCGCCGGCAGCACCCGCGAGGGCGAGGAGGCGAGTCTGCTGGAGGCATTCAAAGCGGTACGCCAGCGCGAGCCTGATTGCGCGCTGGTTCTTGCGCCGCGCCATCCCGAGCGGGCGACGGCGCTG
>DASSNT010000082.1:0-9993 GCA_035701285.1 Gammaproteobacteria bacterium
GCGAAGAAGCGCGGGCGGATCGCAGTTACTCGGGCGCATGTGGAAGAGGTTTGAGGCTGCGGAGAGGCGGCCGCGCGGTACCTTCTCTCAGGGACGCCGTATATACATCCCTGTAGGCTCTGGGTTCGGCATCCTGCCTCACACAGCCCTGAGAGAAGGCACCGCACCCCCGCCTTCACGCGTTACAGCTCTTTTGAGCTATTGGTTCTTCTTTGCCTGACAGTGTGCGTATTTACGCCGCGATCTCTGAAATCGAGCCGGCGGACTGGGATGGTTTAGCCGGCGATAATCCCTTCCTGCGTCACGCTTTTCTGAACGCGCTGGAAACCACCGGCTGCGCAAGCCCCGAAACCGGCTGGCAGCCGGCGCATCTGACCTTGCGCGACGGCGACCGGCTGACCGGCGCCATGCCGCTGTATCTGAAATCGCACTCCTACGGTGAGTTTGTCTTCGACTGGGCATGGGCGGACGCGTACCAGCGTCACGGCCTGCGCTATTACCCGAAGCTGCTATGCGCCGTGCCGTTTTCGCCGATTACCGGACCGCGCATGCTGGGCGAACCGACGGCCCTGCCCCGGCTGGCGGCGGCGGCTGCCGATCTGGCCGAGGAGCGTGGGCTGTCATCGGTTCACTGCTTATTCCCAACCGCGGCGCAGGCGGATGAGTTGAGTGGCCAGGGCTGGCTCATCCGCACGGACTGCCAGTTTCACTGGCACAATCGCGGCTACCGTGACTTCGAAGATTTTCTCGATACTTTCAGTTCGGCAAAGCGCAAAAAGGTGCGCCGCGAGCGGCGGCGCGTGGCCGAGGCCGGTATTCATTTTCGCGTTCTGCACGGCGGGGATCTCGATCCGCAGCTGCTCGATACGGTTTACCGGTTCTATTGCATGACGTATTTCGAGCGCGGCCGTTCGCCGTATCTGAACCGGGAATTTTTCGCGGCAATTGCGTCACAGCTCGGCCCGTCGCTGGTAATCATGCTGGCTTGCAGCGACTCGAAGCCGGTCGCGGCAGCGATCTGCCTCCGTAGCGGCGACACGCTCTATGGCCGTCACTGGGGGAGCGACCAGGTCTTCCACAGCCTGCATTTCGAAACCTGCTATTACCAGGGCATCGATTATTGCCTGCGCGAAGGGCTGCAGTATTTCGATCCGGGCGCGCAGGGGCAGCACAAGATCAGCAGGGGATTCGAACCCACGACCACCTGGTCCGCGCACTGGATCTCGGATCCGGAATTTCGCGCGGCAATCGCCGACTACCTGTCGCGCGAACGCCCGATGGTGGCAGCATATTGCGAGGATGCCCGTGAGCATTTGCCTTTCAAGTCCTCTCTTACCGCCGGAGAGGGTTAGAGTGAGGCCCGTTGCCGAGGGAGAGGGAGCAAGAACGTGACCGGCCTGAGTCTCTACTGGATTGATGAGCGGGATCCGCCGGATGCATTTCCGGCGGTGGAACGCGCCCTCGTTGATCCTAACGGCCTCCTCGCCGCCGGCGGCGATCTGTCGATTGCACGCCTGCTGGCCGCGTACCGCCGCGGCATTTTTCCATGGTACGAGGACGGCCAGCCGATCCTGTGGTGGTCGCCCGACCCGCGCACAGTGCTGTTTCCCGACGAGTTTCACGTGTCACACAGCTTGCGCAAAACCCTGCGGCGCAACACGTTCGCCGTAACGGTTGATCGCGCTTTTGCCGACGTACTCGACGGCTGTGCCGCGCCGCGCGACGATTATGGCACCTGGCTCACGGCCGACATGAAGCAGGCGTATATCCGCCTCCACCGGGCCGGATACGCACACTCCATCGAAGCCTGGCGCGACGGCCGCCTGGCGGGCGGTTTGTACGGCATCGAACTGGGCCGCGTGTTTTTCGGCGAGTCGATGTTCAGCCGCGAGAGCGACGCGTCCAAGGTCGCCCTCGCCCATTTGTGCCAGCGCGGCTATGACCTGATCGACTGCCAGGTCGAGTCGCCGCATCTGCGCCGCCTGGGCGCGCGGACAATTTCCCGGCAACAGTTCCTCGAGTGCCTCGACGCTGGCTGCGTCGACGCATACAATGAAATCGTCACCTGAACAGCGATGAATTGATGGCCGCACGCGCGCTGGACAAATGGAACTTGTACCTGTCGCCGGAACACCCGTGTCACTACCTGCAGGGCCGGCGCGCACGCATTGTCGTGCTCGATGACGAAGCGCCGCTGGAAAAGCGGATGTTTTCGTATTTCAGCGCGCGCGGCTTCCGGCGGAGCGGCAGCTACTTGTACCGGCCCGCCTGCTCGGGCTGCCAGGCGTGCCAGTCGCTGCGCATTCCGGTCGACGACTTTCGGCCCAACCGCAGCCAGCGGAGGACGCTGAAGCGCAACGCCGACCTCAGTATCCGGACGCTGGCGCCACGGTTCAACGATGAGCATTACGAACTGTTTCGGCGCTACATCGAAAGTCGGCATCGCGACGGAGGCATGGAGGACACCAGCCGGGACGCGTATATGAGTTTTCTCGATGGCGGCTGGACCGATACGTTATTCTATGAGTTCCGCGCCGGGCGCCGGCTGCTGGCGGTGGCGGTCGCGGATCGGCTCGCGGACGGGTTGTCTGCCGTCTACACCTTCTTCGACCCGGAAGAAGCGGGCCGCGGCCTGGGCAATTATGCGATACTGACAGAAATCGACGCGGCCCGCCGCGGCGGATTGCCTTGGCTGTACCTGGGCTACTGGGTCGGCGACTCAGAGAAGATGCACTACAAGAACCGATTTCGGCCGCACGAAATTCTGACGGCCGACGGCTGGCACCTCGTACGCTAGTGGTCCGTCCACTGATTTATTGAATCAATCGCGCGCATGCGGCAAAATCGCCCGCGTCCTGCTGCTGCCGCAATAGTTAAAGAGTATCTATGCCTAAAGAAGACCATATTCAAATGGAAGGCAAGGTCATTGAAACCTTGCCCAACACGACCTTCCGGGTGGAGCTGGAAAACGGCCACGTCGTTACCGCGCATATCTCCGGGCGCATGCGCAAACACTATATCCGCATCCTGACGGGCGATACCGTAACCGTCGAACTGACGCCTTACGACCTCACCAAAGGCCGGATAGTTTATCGAGGTCGGTGAGCGGTCAGAGGTAAGCGGTTAGTGGTGAAGAGCATTCTTACCACTCACCGCTTACCCCTTACCTTTCCGCAGTGGCTTCTTCCTCTTTCGGCGTCGTCTCGAGCGCCAGCTCGCCATCCTTGACCGTCACGTCGACGTGACCGCCGCCGGCCAGACGCCCGAATAACAGTTCTTCCGCCAGCGGCTTCTTGATCGACTCCTGCAGGACCCGAGCCATCGGCCGCGCGCCCATTTGCGGATCGTAGCCGCGCTCGGCCAGCAGCTCGCGCGCCGCTTCGTCGACATTGAGCGTGACGCCCTTCTGCTCGAGCTGCGTTTCCAGCTCGATGATGAACTTGTCGACCACGCGGGCCACAGTCGGCGCGTCGAGCGCCTCGAACTGGATGATGCCGTCGAGGCGGTTGCGGAACTCAGGGCTGAACATCCGCCGGATGGTTTCCATCGCGTCAGTCGCGTGGCTCTGCTCGGTGAAACCGATCGACCGGCGGCTGCTTTCCTGCGCGCCGGCATTCGTCGTCATGACGATGATGACGTTGCGGAAGTCGGCCTTGCGGCCGTTGTTGTCGGTCAGCGTGCCGTGGTCCATTACCTGCAACAGGATGTTGAAGACTTCCGGATGCGCCTTTTCAATTTCGTCGAGCAGCAGTACCGAGTGCGGCTGCTTGATGATCGCTTCCGTCAACAGGCCGCCCTGGTCGAAGCCGACGTAGCCCGGCGGCGCGCCGATCAGCCGCGAGACGGTGTGGCGCTCCATGTACTCGGACATGTCGAAGCGCACCAGCTCGATGCCCATGATCATGGCGAGTTGTCGCGTCACTTCCGTTTTGCCCACGCCGGTCGGGCCGGCGAACAGGAACGAGCCAATCGGCTTGCGCGTGTCGCCAAGGCCCGAACGACTCATCTTGATCGCGGTGGCCAGCGTTCCGACCGCTTTGTCCTGGCCGTAAATCACCAGTTTCAGGTCGCGCTCGAGATTGCGCAACGATTCCTTGTCCGAATTCGATACCGTCTTCGGCGGAATGCGGGCGATCTTGGCGACGATGGTTTCGATGTCCTCGGCAGAGATTGTCTTGCGCCGACGACTTGGCACCCGCAGGCGCATATTGGCGCCAGCCTCGTCGATAATATCGATGGCCTTGTCCGGCAGATGGCGATCGTTGATGTAACGCGCCGCCAGTTCCGCCGCCAGCTCCAGCACCTTGTTCGGGTACTTGACGCTGTGGTGTTCCTCGAAGCGCGAACGAAGGCCCTTCAGTATCTCGGCGGTCTCGGCGACCGTCGGCTCGGGCACGTCGATCTTCTGGAACCGGCGCGCCAGCGCGCGGTCCTTTTCGAACACGCCGCGATATTCCTGGTAGGTGGTCGAGCCGATGCACTTCAGCTCGCCACTGGCGAGCACCGGCTTGATCAGGTTCGATGCGTCCATGACGCCGCCGGACGCCGCGCCGGCGCCGATGACGGTGTGAATCTCGTCGATAAACAGAATCGAGTTCGGCCGGCGTTTCAATTCCGCCAGCACGCCTTTCAGACGCTTCTCGAAATCGCCGCGATATTTGGTGCCGGCGATCAGCGACCCCAGGTCGAGCGAGTAGATGGTGCTGTGCTGCAGCAGTTCCGGCACGCGCCGCTCAACGATCTGGCGCGCGAGGCCCTCGGCCAGCGCGGTCTTGCCGACGCCGGCTTCGCCGACGAACAGCGGGTTGTTCTTCCGCCGCCGACAGAGGATCTGGATCGTGCGCTCGATCTCGTGCTCACGGCCGATCAGCGGGTCAATCTTGCCTTCGCGGGCGCGCTTGTTGAGGTTGGTCGCGTAGGTGTCCAGCGCGCTCTTGTTGCCTGCCGCCGCCTCGTCCTCATCTTCTGCTTCCTCGGCCGCGCCTTCCATGCCTTCTTCACCGTGAATCTTGGAAATGCCGTGTGAGACGTAGTTGACGACATCGAGCCGGCTCACGCCGTGACGGCCGAGCAGGTACACCGCCTGCGACTCCTTCTCGCCGAAGATCGCGACCAGCACATTGGTCGCGGTGACTTCGGATTCTCCAGACGACTGGACGTGAAACACCGCCCGCTGCAGCACGCGCTGGAACCCCAGCGTCGGCTGCACGTCCTGAGACTCGCGCGCGCCGAGACTCGGCGTGTGCTCGTCGATATAGGCATTCAATTCGCGTCGCAGCTTTTCGACTTCCGCGCCGCACGCCTTCAGCGTATCGACCACCTTCGGCGTATCAAGAATCGCCAGCAGCAGATGCTCGACCGTCATGAATTCATGACGTTTCTCGCGCGCCTGCTTGAAGGCGACATTCAGGCAAACTTCAAGTTCGCGGCTCAACATGGCTTTCAGGCCTCCTCCATTGTGCACAGCAGCGGATGCTGGTGCTTGCGCGCGTACTCACTCACCTGCGCGACTTTGGTTTCGGCGATTTCGTAACTGAACACCCCGCACACGCCCTTGCCGCGCGTATGCACGTGCAGCATGATCTGCGTGGCGCGGCTGCGGTCGAGGTGGAAAAACTGTTCAAGGACTTCGACGACGAACTCCATCGGAGTGTAGTCATCGTTCAACAGCACGACCTTGTAGTTCGGCGGCTCCTTGAGCCGCGGCTTCGCTTCCTCCAGAACGAGGCCATGGTGGTCGTCGTGCTGGTCGCGGTGTCGTTCGTCGCTCATGACTCTTTAATGGATGCGGTTTTCGCACAATCAAGTGACGGTTTTATATTAGCCCTCTCAGCAAATTCGACAAGCGGGAACTTCAAAAAATTCCGATAAAAGCCGCTCCCGCGGCTGCGCTTTGCCGACCGGCGGCAATCGGCGCAAAAGCGCTGCAAACCATGCCGGTCTTGCTGCTATGATAGGGAAATTGCTATTAAAGGATGAGGACAGGTGACCGGTAACTGGCGCATTTCGGGCGAGGAACTGAAATCCCGCGCGAGCGGCTCCGCGCTCGTACGCCGGGCGCCGGATGTCGCCTGCCTGGGGCTGATCGTCGCGATCGCCTACGTGCTGGCGCGGCTGACCTGGCTTGCCGTGCCGGTACCGGACACCGCTGCCCTCACCGCCGCACCGGTAACGGCGCCGGCCACCGCCCCTGGCCAGACCGATACGCTGGCGCTGGCGAACCAGGTCGCAGCCATGCACCTGTTCGGTCGCGCCAATGCCCCTGCCCCGACCGGTGCGGCGGTCAATGCGCCCGAAACCAATCTGAACGTCACCCTGCACGGCATCATCGCCGCGGACGACCCGGAGCGGTCCCGGGCCATTATCGCCGCCGGCAGCGGCCGCGGCGGCAACGCCAAAAGCTACCGCGTCGGTGCAAACATTCCCGGCGGCGCGAGCATTCACGGCATCTACGCCGACCGGGTGATTCTGTCGCGCAACGGGCATCTGGAAGCGCTGAAGCTGCCGCGTGAAAGCGAAGGCGGCGGCAGCGGCGTCGTACGTGTTCCGCCGCAGACGACGCCGCAGCCTCGCGTGCAGCGGACGACGCCATCTCGCGTCGAAGCAATTAACCAACGCTCGCCGCGCCTGCACCGGGCCACAGCAGCTTTCGGGCAACTGGTCCGCGCGCAGCGCGCCACGGTCAATGGGAAACTGGTAGGCTACAAGCTCTATCCGGGCAGCAATCCGGCCGCCTTTCTCGGCGCGGGGCTCGAGCCGGGCGACATTGTGACCGAGGTCAACGGCAAGCCGGTGAGCAATCCGGCCAACCTGATGGCGTTAATGGGGAAAGGAAGAAGCGACAAGCCGGTCCGCCTGACGGTGAAGCGCGATGGCCAGACCAGACACATCAGCATCTCCGCGCCGCATTAAAACAATCGAGGGAATTCAGTGTCCTGTTTCAGGAAGTTTTCGTTTACCAAGCCATTTCTGATCGCTGCCGTTCTGGCGCTGGCCGCCGCTGGCGCACCGGGCGCGTCCGCTGCCGCGGCTGATGCCGGTTCATCGGCGGATGCGTCCCAGGCCCGGATTTCGCTCAACTTCAAGGATGCCGACATCCGCGAGGTGGCGCAGAGCATCGGAGAAATCGTCGGCAAGAACTTCATCCTCGACCCCCAGGTTCAGGGACGGGTGACGGTGATCTCGTCCAAGCCGATTCCGGCCGAAGCCGTCTACAGCACTTTCTTGTCGGTTCTCGAAGTTCACGGCTTCGCCGCCGTGCCGGCCGGATCCGTGACGAAGATCATTCCCGCCCTGAAGGCGCGCCAGGTGCCGGGCGTGTCGCCGTCGCAACTCGGCAACGCGCCGGGCGACGCAATGATCACGCAGGTCGTGTCGGTGGACAACGTGCCTGCGGCGCAGCTTGTGCCGGTACTTCGGCCGCTGATGTCGACGCAGGCGCACCTGGCGGCGTATCAGCCGTCCAATATCCTGATCATCTCGGACCGGGTCGACAATGTGCAACGCCTGATCCGCATCATCCAGCGGATCGACAATACCGGCACGAACGCCGTCGACATCATTCCGCTGCAATATGCCTCCGCGACCGATATCGTCCGGGTGCTGACCGGGCTGCTGCAGGGAACCCAGCAGGCGAGCGGCAATCCGATCCGACTGGCGGCCGACGAGCGGACCAACAGCATTCTGATCGGCGGCGGCCAGTCGGAGCGGCTGCGCATCAAGGCACTGATCGCGCAGCTCGACACGCCGCAGAAGCAAGGCGGCAATACGCAGGTTATTTATCTTCATTACGCCAAGGCCAAGGATCTTGCCGAAGTGCTGAAGGGCTTCGTCGACGCGAGCGAAAAGCTGCAACAAGGCAAGAACGGGGCTGCGGCCGCCACACGCAGCGGCGGCGAAGCGACGGTTATTGCCGACGAAGGCACCAATTCGCTGGTGGTCACCGCGCCACCGAAGATGATGCGCTCGATCAAGGACGTGATCAGCCAGCTCGACATCCGCCGCGCCGAGGTGTTCGTGCAGGCGATCATCGCCGAGTTGAATTCCGACCGTTCGGCCGAACTGGGCATTACGTGGGCCGCCGACGCCATTCAGAATCACGGGGCTGCGGGGCTGACCAATTTCGGCGGCACCGGCACGGGCATTGCACAGCTTGCAGGTGCCGCCGCGGCCGGCCAGAGCGGTATCGGCGGCACCAGCTTCGGCGGTGCAGGCATCGGCGGCGGCGCCGCCGTCGCCAGCGCGATTCCGGATGGCCTGACGCTTGCCGTCGGCCGCATCGTCAGCGGCGGCTTCAGCTTCGCCGCCTTGCTCCGGGCGCTGGCGGGTAATTCGGAAACGAACATCCTGTCCGCACCCAGCCTGGTGACGCTGGACAACCAGGAAGCCAAGATCACCGTTGGCCAGCAGGTGCCGTTCGTGACCGGCTCCTACACCAACGGCGGCCTGGGCGGCGCCGGTGGCGCGACCGGCGGGCTTGGCGGCGGCTTCGTCAACCCGTTTACCACCGTTAACCGTCAGCAGGTCGGCATCACGCTGGAAATCACGCCGCAGATCAACAAGGGCGACACGGTCAGCCTGAAGATCCATCAAACCGTCTCCAGCCTGGCCGGCAGCAGTCGCGGCGCCGTTGACCTGATCACGAACAACCGGGAAATCCAGACCACCGTCATCGCCAAGAACGGCCAGATCATCGTGCTCGGCGGCCTGATGCAGAATAACCTGCGTGAAAGCGAGCAAAAAGTGCCGCTGCTGGGCGATATCCCGCTGCTGGGCAACCTGTTCAAGTACCGCTCGAGCAGCAACACCAAGCAGAACCTGCTGGTCTTTATTCGACCGACGATTCTGCGTACCGCGCAGTCGGTGAGCTACTTCACCAATGCCAAATACGAGTACCTGCGTCAGCTTCAACTCAGCAACGAGAGCGACGTGTCGCTGATGCCGGGCGCCACTCGGCCGATCCTGCCGCCGTTCAACGCGATCCAGCTGACGCCGGGCACTGAAACGCCGACCAACACCGGCGCCACGGAGGTCAACGAGCCGCCAGGCGCTGCCGATTCGAATGACAACGCATCTGGCGGCGAGGCGCCGCCGGGAGTTTGACATGGTCACCAACGTCGCCGATCTGACGGCGCCGGAAACGCCCCTGAACCAGGATGGCGCGCCGCAGGGCGAGCCGACTGAAACGCTCGACCGCTCGCGGCTGCCGTTTTCGTTCGCCAAGCGCTATGGCCTGCTGGCTATCAACGAGGATGGCGGAACCCGCCTGCTCCGCCGGCACGATGCCGCGCCCGAAGCGATACTCGAAGCGCGCCGATATCTCGGCCGGCCCTTCCGGCTGGAAGCCATCAGCCGGGAAGAGTTCGATCTCCGCCTGCAGGAAAGCTACGAAGACCGCTCCGGCAGCGCCATGGAGATGGTCGAAGGCCTCGACGATGAAGAGACCGACCTGTTCAGCGCCGCCGAGCAATTGCCCGAGCCTGAGGACCTGCTGGAAAGCGAGGACGATGCGCCGATCATCCGGTTGATCAACGCGTTACTGACCGCCGCGATCAAGGAAAACGCGTCCGACATTCACATCGAGCCGTTCGAGAACCGACTGGTGGTGCGCTTCCGCGTGGACGGCGTGCTGCGCGAAGTGCTGCAGACCCGGCGGGCCGTCGCGCCGCTGCTGGTGTCGCGCATCAAGGTCATGGCCAAGCTCGACATCGCCGAGAAGCGCCTGCCGCAGGACGGCCGCATTTCGCTGCGCATCGCCAACCGCGCCGTCGACGTGCGCGTTTCGACGATTCCATCCGGCCACGGCGAACGCGTCGTGCTGCGCCTGCTGGACAAGCAGGCGGGCCGCCTGGATCTCGATCACCTCGGCATGGAACCGAAGACGCAAAGCATCATCGACGAGATCATCAGGAAGCCGCACGGGATCATCCTGGTAACGGGCCCGACCGGCTCGGGCAAGACGACCACGCTGTACGCGGCGCTGACCAAGCTGAA
>DASSNT010000083.1:0-3514 GCA_035701285.1 Gammaproteobacteria bacterium
GCCCGGAACCACAGGAAGCAGAACATGAAAAACAGGGTCTTCAGGAACAGCCAGATCGCGCTGTCCGCGCCGATGATCGGGATGCCCTGGAACGGCGACAGCCAGCCGCCGAAGAAGAAGATCGACGCCAGGATCGAGATCAGGATCATGTTGGCGTATTCGGCCAGGAAGAACGACGCGAACGTCGCCCCCGAATACTCGATCTGGTAGCCGGCGACGATTTCGGTTTCGCCTTCCGCCATATCGAACGGATGACGGTTGGTCTCGGCGACGCCGGAGACGAAGTAGATCACGAACAGTGGCAGCAGCGGCCAGACGTACCAGTGCCAGATGTTGCCACTCTGACCCAGCACGATGTCGGTCATGTTCAGTGTGCCGGATGCAACCAGCACGCCGATGATCGCAAAGCCCATCGCGATTTCATAGGACACAAGCTGTGCCGCCGAGCGCATGGCGCCGAGAAAGGCATACTTGGAGTTCGACGCCCAGCCGGCGATGATCACGCCGTACACGCTGATTGACGTCATCATCAGGACATACAGCACGCCGGCATTGATATCCGACAGCACCAGTTGGGCATTGAACGGAATCACCGCCCAGGCGGCGAAGGCCGGCACCAGCATGACGATCGGCGCGATGATGAACAACACCGGGCTGGCGTTGGTCGGGACGACCACTTCCTTGATGAGCAGCTTGAACACGTCCGCGAACGGCTGCAGCAGCCCGTGAAAGCCGACGACATTCGGCCCCATGCGCACCTGCATGTAGCCGATCACGCGGCGCTCCATGTAGGTGTAATAGGCGACTGCGAGAATCAGCGGAATCATGATCGCGATCACGCCGCCGACCGAGATCAGCACGAGGCGGGCGTCGGGCGGCAGCGCATTCCAGTAGGCGTTGAAGGTTTCGACCATTAGGCTTCCTCCGCCGATTGCGCTTCGACCAGCCGCAGTTCGACGCTGCCGTGGAACGGACCCAAAGCAGCCGTCTCGGGAACGCCGACCGGCACCCAGACAGACCCTTCGATGACGCAAGGATCGACTTCGGCACTCAGCCGCACGCTCGCATCCTGCTGACTGACTTCGACCGGTGCGCCATCGGCGATTCCGAGCCGCGCGGCGTCCGCCGGCGCGACATGCACGGTGCGGCGCGCCTGGTCGGTCTGCTGCAACGGCTCCGAGCGGCGCACCAGCGCGTCGCCGGCATACATGCCGATTTCGCTCGCGCGCTGCAGGCCCGCGGCCGCTTTCGGCTTCGCGAGCTTGCGCGTGCCGGCAAAGCGATTATCAGGCGTCACGTCGCCAATCTGCTGCGTCAACGCCGCGCGCACGTCCTCGATCGTGTCGTAGTCGAAACCGGCGAGGCCCAGCACGTTGCCGAGCACGCGCAGAATCTTCCAGCCCGGCCGCGCGTCGGCGAACGGCTGCGCAAAGCCGTTAAAGCTTTGCCGGCGACCTTCGCAGTTGACGAATGTGGCGGCGGATTCGCCGAACGCACCCATCGGCAGCAACACCGATGCGTACTCCTGCATCGCCGGCGTCACGAAGCTGGTGATGGCGACGACATCGCCGGCTGCTTTCAATGCCGCCAGGGCTTCGGCACCGTTCCAGCTTTCGAGCTCCGGCTCGACGCCCATCAGCAGATAGGCCTTGCGCGGCGTCGCAAACATATCGCGCGCGTTCAGGCCCGCTTGTTCGAGGCGCACGCCACCCGGTCCACGCCGCGGCAATACGCCGGCAAGCGCCGCGCCGACGCTGTTCGCGGCCGGCGGAAGATAGCCGAAACGCACGCCGGCGAGATCCGCTGCGGCAGCTGCGAGCGCGCGCAGATCGGCCCAGGCCGGATGCGTCATCGCCAGGCGGCCGATCAGCACGAGCGCGTTGTCGCATCCCGCAAGCCGTTCCGCCATATCGCGGTGCGCATCGGTGACATCCACGCTCTCAACGAGCGCCTGCGCGTGCGCCGGAATCGGCTTGCCCGCCTTCTCGGCGAGCGCCTTGACCAGCCCGGCGAGCGCTTCCGGCAGCGCGGCCGGCGCGGCAATAACGTTGCCGGCGACCTTGAAGTGCAGTTCGTAGTCGCGCGGATTGATGAACATGATGTCGCCGCCGGCGAGCGCCGCTTTGCGCAGCCGATGGGCCACGATCGGCGCTTCGCCGCGAATATTCGCGCCAACGACCAGCGCCGCGTCCAGCTTTTCGAGATCGGCCAGCGGCAGGCCCAGCCACGGAAACACCGGCTCGGCCTCGTCGTCGCGGAAATCGCCCTGGCTCGGACGATGATCGATGTTGTTGGTGCCCAGCTTGCGGGCGATGCCCTGCAACAGGTACAGCTCTTCGAGGCTCGCCGTCGGCGCGCCCAGCACGCCCAGATCCTCGGCCCCGACTTTCTTCAGCGCCGCCGCCGCGCGCTCCAGCGCGATTTGCCAGTCGACCTCGTGCCAGCCGTCGGCGTCACGCACCATCGGCCGCTCAAGACGGTCGAGGCTGTGCACGCCCGCGTAGCTGAACCGGTCACGGTCGGAAATCCAGGTTTCATTGATGTCTTCGTTCGGCTGCGGCACGACGCGCATCAGGCGCCCGCGCAGCGTGTGCGTATAAATGTTGCTGCCGACACTGTCGTGCGGGCCGACCGCTTCGTGCTGCGTCATTTCCCAGCCGCGGCCCTTCATCCGGAACGGCTTGGAATTCAGCGCGCCGACCGGGCACAGATCGATAACGTTGCCCGACATCTCGTGCTTGACGGCCTGGCCGACATAGGTACCGATGCGCATGTGCTCGCCACGCCCGGTCGCGCCCAGCTCCTGAATACCCGCGACCTCGGTGCCGAAGCGAACACAGCGGGTGCAATGAATGCAGCGCGTCATATCGGTCGAAATCAGCGGCCCGATGTTCTCATCGAACACGCTGCGCTTGCCTTCGGTGTACTGCGACACGCCGCGGCCGTAGCCGAGCGCCAGGTCCTGCAGTTCGCACTCGCCGCCCTGATCGCAAATCGGGCAGTCGAGCGGATGATTGATCAGCAGGAATTCCATCGAATTCTTCTGCGCGGACAGGGCCTTCGGCGATTTCGTGAAGACCTTCATGCCCTCGGTCACCGGCGTCGCGCAAGCCGGCATCGGCTTGGGCGCCTTCTCGACCTCGACCAGACACATGCGGCAATTCGCCGCGACCGACAGCTTCTCGTGGTAGCAGAAGCGCGGAATCAACAGCCCGGCGTCGTCGGCCACCTTGATGACCATCGCGCCCCTGGCGGCCTTCATCGGCACGCCGTCGATTTCGATATTGACGAACTCTTCGCTCATTACGCGGCCTTGCTCTCGGCGCGGCTGCCGGGGCCAACCTGGCAGCATTGATGATCGACGTGATACTGGAACTCGTCGCGGAAATGCTTGATGAAGCTCCACACCGGCATCGCCGCGGCATCGCCCAGCGCGCAAATCGTGTGGCCTTCAATCTTGTGCGACACATCGACCAGCCGGTCGATGTCCGCCTGCGTGCCCTGCCCGTTCTCG
>DASSNT010000084.1:0-21355 GCA_035701285.1 Gammaproteobacteria bacterium
GTTTCCTTGATGTACGAAAGCTGAAATGGAAAGCCGTCGCGGCGAACGCTTCCGATGGCCGCAGCGGTACCGTCGGTGCTGTTATTGTCGACGACGATGACTTCAACGGAGGAGGACGGGGTAATGGTGGAAGCCGCAACGCTTTCCAGCGCTTCGCGGAGCAGCCGCGCTCGGTTGTAGGTCGCAATGACCAATGAGACTAATGGCCTAGTCATGACTTCCCTGTCAATTCGTTTGTTTCCGCGAAAGCGGGCTCGCCGCTCAGCCGGAGAATATGATAGCGGAAAATGACCCTGGGGGTGCGAACTTCTTTTACCGGCCAGGATCCAGCGTCACTGGCATCAGAATGCCCTGCTCGTTCTGGCGCGCAAGCTTGCGCTTCAGATCGGGTATGCTACAACGGTGTTCGGCTGTGGCTTCTGATTCCGTAAAGACCTTCAATGAAAAGGCTTGTTCATTACGCGCGGCGTCGCGCGGCGAGCGGATTTTACCGGGCCATCAGCGCGGTCCGGGATTTCGATCCGCGAAAAAATCTACTGATTTTCAGCGACCCGCGCGGGGGTAGCACGTGGCTCACCGAAATGATCAGCCAGGTGCCTGGCACCGCGGTTTTATGGGAGCCATTACACCTCAGAAAAGTCGGGTTGTTCAATGACGTCGGCTTCTGTTGGAGGCAACACATTCCTGAGGACGAAGAATGGAAAGAGGCGGAAAAGGCTTTTCGTCGCGTCTTTCGCGGCAAGGTTCTGAACCGCTGGATTTGCCCCTCTCCGGGCCGGTTTCTCAAGGCCGACCGACTGGTAGTCAAGCTATGCCGCGCCAATGCCATGATTCCCTGGCTGACCAAAACGTTCAAATTTGAATATGATCCTGTCTATCTCGTCAGGCACCCGTTTTCGGTTGCGGCATCGCAGTTGAAACATGGCGCCTGGGACGGAACGTCCAGGAATTTCGAGATTCCGGAAGGCCGATTTTGCGAGTTGTATCATCAACATGCCGATTATCTTTCAACATTAGGCACCGACTACGAGGTGCGCGTTGCGACCTGGTGCCTGACAAATCTCATTCCTTTACGCAGCGAGCGAAATAACAAAAGCTGGATAACGGTCCATTACGAAGATCTTCTCGTCGATAGCGGGAAGGAAACCCGAAGAATATTTGACAGGTGGGGACTGCCGGTTCCGCGCCGTGCCGCCGAGCGGCTCAGGAAACCGAGCGCGACGGCAAAAGAACTGACGTTTCTGGAGGGTGTGGAAGCGCAACTGTCAAAGTGGAGAACAACCTTCACGCAAGCCGAGATCAAAAGGATGTCTCAAGTTTTGGATTACTTCGAGATCGAGTGTTACACCGCCGACGATGTCTTCCCGCGTGTCAGTTCCTGGCGCGGCAGCCATGGGCTTGAGCAGCGTTCGCGTCCATAACGGCTTGCGCGGTATCTTGATGCGGTCTTTTCCACCGCCCAATGAAACTTGAAGCCGGACAACGTGGAGAACAGCACGCTGGCCCGGAACGGGCCGGTATAAAACTGACGGGGCATATGGAGGCGCAGCATGCTGGCCAATTTCAGGCAGTACCAGTTGAACAACGGTGCGACGGGTACTGCGAAGGGCGCCCACTTCATCTTTATTCTGCTGGTGATGGAGAGTTGACGCAGCACTTCGTTGCTTGAAGCATAGGCGGCGAG
Organism: Gammaproteobacteria bacterium; assembly: GCA_035701285.1. Classification (GTDB taxonomy): domain Bacteria; phylum Pseudomonadota; class Gammaproteobacteria; order Natronospirales; family DASSBR01; genus DASSBR01. The sequence goes on from DASSNT010000084.1 coordinate 1,685, forward strand.
GCTCTCGTGAGAATGCGGAGACATCATCTTCTTGATCGTGTCCGAGTCGTACGCCAGCCAGAAAGGTTGGGTAATGGCTTTTTTTTCCTGAGCGTAGATGGCTCGCGGAACACCGCTGGTTTCTACCAGGCGCCGCGGGACGGGCCGGTCGTACTTACCAGCGCCCGTTCGCCAGGGTCGCATTTCTTCGGAGTGCGAAATGCGATGCATGTCGGCGTGACGGGTGAGCGTCAATAATGGAATGGGCAAATGGACGAATCCCACCCGGATGCGAAATTCGCCGAGCGTGCCGCCGGCGGGGAACTTGTAGGCATAATCGGTGCTGGCGTCCAGCTCCTCGGGCACGGCGTCCAGTCCCCAGAGCGTGTCGCCAAGGAAGCCGGTAAACAATACTTTGCCGGTCAGGCATTGCTCGGCCGATGCGATGACGGCGTCGTCGCCGCCGCTTCCGGTGGCGAGAAATTCAGCTTCCGGGAAATCCCGGCGGGCGTGCCAGGCGTCCCGCCGGAACGGCTTCACATTGATTTCTAGATAATCCGCAATGTGCTCGCCACTGTCGGCGGCATCTTTCAGCAAACTGGAAGATCCGTAGTAGTCCTTGCGTGCCTCAACGAAAGTAATGGCCTCTTTGCACCCTATATTCTTTGCAAAGACGCTGCACGCGGGGGAATCGTAGCCGGAGGAAAGCGTCGCGAGCGGCTCATAGCGGAAAAGCCTGCTTTTTGCGGTGGCATTATCGTGCAGCCTGGAGACAAGATCATTGACGACCGCTACGTAGCTATCGTACGTATTGAACGACGGAACATTCGGAAATGGCTCAACGCGTACCCTCAGGTGCCGGTCAATGTGAATTTTTTCACCATAGTACAGGCGTACCTTTCGCTTCAGCCTGGTTCGAATCGTGCGGGTTGCTTTGCTTCGGCCGTTGAGAAACGTCATGAAGTCCCGTTCGTAAAAACGGTAGTTCATGTCGACAGAGTCGCCGGTGGCGGTAAGGAGATAGGCGAACGAATTGGAAATGAAGAGGTCACCACTGACAGCCACGCTTTGCAGCCGCTCCATCGTGTGGCTGGTCGTACAAAAGACAGCTTCGCCATTTTTTATATAGCCGCCGGAGCCGAGAATGACGGCCGCTTCGTCCAGACCGCCGGCGTCAAATGGCCCGTCCCAGGCGCCTTCAACGAAGAACGACTCGCGGGCTTCGACCCACGGGCCATGCTCGACAGTCACCGTGCCGGTTCGGCCCGATACCCGGGCACACCAGGCGAGTCGCGGAAGTGCTGAAACTTTCCTGAACTGGAAGCTGAAAGCGGGCGTTCCCGCAATGGCGTACGAGGGCAGTCTACATTCCATTGTTTTACCCTTTCCTTAGCCCCTCTTATTGCACAAGGGTGAATTGTTGTCAAGGCGCTCTCGAAGTTGATATCCGGCAGCGTCGGGAGTGCCGAAAGCCGCACCTGACGAAGGCTGCGCTACCGCTTGGCTCTGAACCGATACAAACCGGGAGTCCTGGTACCTCGCACGCATTTTGCTGACGGCCCAGTGAAATTTGAGCCCGGCAAGGGAGCCGTACACGGCGCTGAATGCCGACTGTCGGATCGTGTTGTTGAATTCCCGCGTTAACCGAACGCCCGTCAGCCGCGCCTGCTTCGCGTCGTACCAGTTGATGTTTTGCATGAGCCGGAAGGCGGCCGGAAGCAGCCAATCGCGCACCAGGGGGGAAAGGCGCTTTTTCAATCTTGTCGAGCGAGAGGCGCGCGCTTCAATTCGCTCGGCCCATTGGCTGAGGTCCCGATAGGACTCCGGCAGCATCGTACGCTCGAAGTCCAGGGGCAGCCAGATAGGCTGCGTAATGGCTTTCTTTGACTGCGCGTAAAGATGTCTTGGAACGCCGGCGGTCTCGACCAGACGCCTCGGAATGGGGCGGTCATAGGTGCCGCCTATCCGCCAGGGGGCCATATCGTCGGAGTGCGATATGCGATGCAGCTCGGGGTGACGCGTAAACGTGAGCAGCGGAATCGGCACGTGGATGAATCCGACGCGTAGCCTGAACTCGTTGAAGCTTGCTCCTGACGGGTCCTTGTAGACGTAGTCACGGCTCTGTTCCTGGTGTTCCGACTTGCAGTCCCACACTACGTCGCCGAGAAAGCCGGTGTAGAGCATGGTGCCGGAAAGGCATTGCTCAGCATTGCACATGATAACATCGTCGCCGCCATTCCCTGTCGCAATAAACTCGGCTTCGGGATGGTCGCTGCGTTGGTCGTAGCCGTTGCGGCGGAAAGTGCGGATGCCAATCTTCAGATATCTGGCGATCTCGAGGCCGCTGTCGTTACCGTCGACTTCGCCCCATTCCGGATCGTTATACTCGGTCCGGGCGTCCAGAAAGGTGAGGGCTTCGTCACAACCGTGCCGTTTGGCAAAAACAGTGGCCGCCGGAGAATCGTAGCCTGTCGAAATCGTGGACAGCGGCCGGTAGACCTTTTTTCGAGCTGCATCGCCGGCATTGCGGGTGAGGCTGGCCAGCAGGCCGTTGACCACGTCCACGTATTCCTCGAAGGTCGAAAAATCCGGGCTGTCGCCGTATCGCTCGGTCCGGATGCCGAGGTTGCGATCAATGGTGATCTTTTCGCTGTAGTGGATGCGGACACGCCGGCGCGCGGCAGTGGGCACGAACTTTCGCGCCTTTGTGATGCCGTTGAGCGATGTCATGAAGTCCCGCTCGTAGAAACGGTAATTGATATCGACGCTATCGCCCGCTGCGTTGAGCAGGTATGCGAACGAGTTTGAAATCAGTATTTCGTCCCGCAGACGGATGCTTTGCAGTCGTTCCTTGGTATGCGTCGTGGTACAGAAGGTAACGTCACCCTCGCGCACCTGCCCCCCCGAGCCGAGCAAAATTCGTGCCTCGTCGATGGCACCGCGCGAGAATGGCCCGTCCCAGGCCCCCTCAATAAAGAAGTTTCCATGGGTCTCGACCCAGTCGCCGTGCTCAACCAGGATTTCGTCGTTATTGCGCGCAATTCTGGCGCACCAGGCAAGCTTAGGCAGGGAAGCTGCCGGTAGGTATTTGAAATGCAGCATTATTGTCCTTCCGTGGACGGTTGTTTTCCGCCAAATGACGCGACTATGTTTTACGAACGCGCGAACAGCCGCAATGACATGCATCACGGTTCGGGCTCGGAGGTAGCCAAGGGGTACCACGCGGGGGCAGCCCCTATGATATTCGCGGCGTGAAGCCGTGTATACTTCTGCCAGTAAGAGCCGGTCGCCCACAAGCTGAACTATCGTCAGCCGGTGCCGGATCAAGGATTAACAGGAACCAATATAACAGGGAAGTTCTAAATGCACGGTCATCTCGGCGCTTCTGCGACGTCTTATTCATTCCGCCGGCTGCTGGATCAGCCTGGTGAAGATTCCCAGAACTACGAAACCTACGTCCTTTCCGATTTTCGTTACGAGGGGCTTGTCCGCTTTTTGCGCGAAAATCTGGAGGATTCGCCCCGTCTTCGCGCTCTCGACATCGGCTGCGGCGCCGGGGTGATTTCCCGCGGCCTCGCAAGCGAGTTTGATCAGGTGACGGGTGTCGACGGGAACCCGGACAACGTGGCGCTGGCGCAATCGATCACGACGGACGCGGGCATATCGAATGTTTCTTATCAGTATGCCGACGCTACGCGGCTGCCGGTCGAAGACGAATCCCGCGACTTGATCGTATTGAATGGAGTTCTGGAATGGGTCGGGATGAACCAGAATGGAGAACATCCGCGCGCTCGACAACTGCAGACGCTCAAAGAAGTCAGGCGTGCACTGCGGCCTCGCGGTCTGCTTTATCTGGCGATCGAAAACCGCTGGCACCCCCGCACGATTTTGAAGGATCCGCATAGCCTGCTGCCGATGGTGAACGGCTTGCCACGCGTACTGGCAAATCGGCTGAGCATGGGCATGACGGGCAGACCGTTCCAGACCTATATCTATGGATGGCGTTCGCTGCGCCGATTGTTGTCGCAGGCTGGATTTGCTGGGACAGACTTATTCGTGCCGTTTCCCGGCTATCAATACCCCATTTCTTATATTGCTGCTCGCCCGCGGGCAAGGGCACTTCGGGACATCGCCCGCATCGATGTGCCAAAGGTCAAGAATGTCTTGAAAGAAGCGGGCCGCCCGATGGATGTGGAGGAGGCCGTTAATACTATGCGGCGGCGGGCCGAGCGGGGTTTGATTCCGTTGCTATCTCATGATCTGGTTTTCCTGTGCCGGAAGTGACGACAGCGCCCCGTCCGCTTACCGAACCGGATTTTGCGACGTTACTCGCTCCACTCCTGGAGCAGCCTGTTCATAGCGTCGATATAGTCAAACACGCAGTGCGCCTCTATTCGAGTATTTGGATTCTCGAAGCAAAAAGCCCAAGCGGTCCCGTCGGTATCGTTGCAAAGTACTGGGAGGATGCCACGGCCTTTCAGCGGCAAATGCGCGCGCTTCAGATCGCGCGGTCGGTCTGTTCAGGCAGGAAGGATGTAGACATTCCATATGTTGGCTGCTGTGAGCAGCAGCATCTCCTGTTGATGCGACAGGTTCATGATCCGACCGTGGATCAGCTCTGCCGGCTTTCATTTTCCTGGCCGCCGTCCGCCAATTACATGCGTCATTGGAAGCGGACCCTGTACCAGGCGTGCGGAGAAGTCGGGCGCTGGCTGCGTGATTGGCATGCAGCAACAACAGCTGTTTCTCCCGTCGCCCCTTTGTTCGAAGCTTATCTCGCCAGTCGTCCTGAATGCCTCAAGCTGATAACCGGTGATGAGAGGCGCAAGCTATGGACTCTCATCCAGTCGCTGGAGCCGGAAGTCACATGCGTGGTACACGGCGACTTTACGCCGCCGAACCTGTTATGGGCGCCGGGAAAGCTAACGGTGATTGACTTCGGCCTTGCCGAATGGGAGCGGATGACTCCTTGGTGGGATTATGTCGCGATGAGAATCGGCCTGGCTTCAGCTTTGAGATTTTCGATGAGAAGCCCGGGGAGGTGGCTGCCATCCATTTCGCGCATGGCGGCGCAGGCATTCAGCGACGGGTACGGCGACTCCGGGGCCGGTTCGCGGGCCAGGCTCGCGTGCCTGGCCGTACGTCACCTCGTACTGCACGCTAATGATTTATGTAACGGCCGCGCCTATAGGAAACGCGCGCAATGGCACAAACTGGAACTGCAAAAAGCACTATCAGAAGCGAGCCGGGAGTCGCGGTAGGCGGGCGTCGAGCTTGCTGATAAGGGGAAACAACTAGGTCCTTTTAATAGGCGGTCGCATCGCGACGATGGACGGCGCAACCGTTTCGTCTACCTTCATTACACTACATTACAGTTCAAGAGAGAAAACGTCGCCGGGCAGGTAAAGCGCCTCCGGCGATGATGATGATTTTTCATATCGGACGAAAAGTCCGGATCTGAAAAAGGCAAAACTGCCGAAAGGCAGTGACGCAAAGCCACGGGTCTAAAGCGCATTTTGCGCCATGACAGCCGGGCTGCCAGAGAGTCTGCTGATCCAGTGTCGGCTCCTGGTATGGGTGGCCGCGCTGTGGGAACCGTCGTGGCCGGGAATCGACTCCAGAAGCCACGGGGGCGCGGGATGAGCAGACATTCGGTTTGGCTACGTTCGTTTATTTCAGTTTTCTTTATTTTTTGCAGTGTCTTTGCCGCTGAGGCGTCAGCCTCTATTGTTACGGTGCAAGCTGTCAGCAAATCGACGCTGTCGCAGCAGGATGTCCCGATGACGTTCGGGCAGATATTCAAAGAGGGCGATGTTCCTGCTGGTGCAACTTTGCGCGCGACATTGGACGGGCATACGATACCGATTCAGGTCGATCGAAAAGCAACTCATGCAGACGGGTCTTTGCGTCATGCAGTGATCACGGTTCTGGTGCCGGAATTGTCAGCATCGGCAAGACGGCTGATCACGCTTTCAACCGGCGGGGAAGCAGCTACCGGCTCGCCGGTATCGCTGGACGATCTGCTGGCCACCAGCTTCGACGCGCAGGTATCGCTGCAAGTCGGCAGCCAGACACTGACCGCCAGTGCCCGTCAATTACTGGAACAAGCGCAATCCCAGGGGAGTTGCCGGCCATGGGGTAAGCAATGCAACGTATGGCTGTCGGGTCCGCAAGTAACGGAATGGATCGTCGGCGGTCCTCTTCAGTCGAGCACCGGACCCAGCCCGCATCTGGCAGCCTATTTTTACATCCGCGCCTATGCCGGCGATCCGATGCATCGGGTGCGGGTTAATGTGGTGATCGAAAACGATTGGACCTGGGTCGCCGCTCCGCACGACATTACCTACGATGCCACGCTCACCGTGGGCAGCAATGTCTACAGCAAAACCGGCATTGATCATTACCGGCAGACACGCTGGCACCATGTGCTGTGGTGGCGCGACAAGGCGGCGGTTTATGCCAAGCTCGACGGCTCGTATATACAGGCCTCGAAAGCGGTTTCGCAATATGCCGACATACAGCCCACCGACAGTTTTCTGGACACGGTAATTCAGAGCGTGGAGCCGATGGGGCGGGGTGATCAGACCGAGCATATGGACGCATCCGGCGCTCAGGCTGCCATTGGACCGTTGCCGAAATGGACCACCGCCTACCTGCTGAGCACCGACCAACGTGCATTCAGATGGATGCTCGCCAACGACGATGCCGCCAGCAGCTATGACGTCTACTACCGCGACAAAAAGACCGGCCGGCCTGTTACCGTGCTTGATTACCCGTACATGACGCTGTTGGGTACCTATAACAGCACGTACAACCCTAACACTGGCGAGTATGAAGCGTTCCCGGCATGCGGTGGCGAGTGCAACGATCCGAATAAACCAAATGCCGCGCATGAACCTTCGATTGGCTATGTTTCGTACATGGTTACCGGCGATTTCTATTATCTAGAGCAACTGCAGTTCTGGGCCAACTGGAATACGCTGCAAATTAATTCCGAGTATCGCAACCACGAGCAAGGTTTGCTAAAGACGAACCAGGTGCGCGGGCAGGCGTGGGGGCTGAGAACCCTCGGGGATGTGGCCTATATCACGCCGGATGACGCACCGTTGAAGTCCTACTTCGTCGACATGATTCGTACCAATATCGCCTGGTATAACGAACGCTACACGAACAATCCGGACGCCAATAAATTGGGCGCGATAACGGCAAAACCTTACGCGGTTCACTACGTCGACCATACTTCATTGGCCCCATGGCAGGACGACTTCTTTACCTGGGCCATAGGTCACCTCGCCGGTCTGGGCTTTAGTGGCGCGGAAGAATTCCTGCGCTGGAAAACACAATTCGCAGTGGATCGCATGACGGATCCCGGCTACTGCTGGCTGGTGGCCTCGGCCTATACGTTGCGCGTTCGTGACGGTCGTGATGCGCCTTTTTATCAAGATGTCGGCGAGAGCTATGCGGCGCAGTTCCCGGACCTGGCAGGATTGGGATGTAACACGCCGGAAATGCTTGCTGCATGGGGCAATGGCTCCTACGAGTCCGGCGAAATGTATGGCTTCGCGAGTTCCCCGACAGGCTATCCGTCGAACCTGCAGCCGGCACTGGCAGCAGCGGTGGATGCCGGTATCGCAAACGCTGAATTGGCGTGGCATATATTCGCGAATCGCTCCGTAAAGCCGGATTACACCAACGAGGCCATGTTTGCAGTGGTGCCGCGTGAAACGGTAGTCGTGCCGGCGCCGCAGATGGACTTTTATGCCAGCCCTAACCCGGTGACGCCGGGAGAGATGACGACCCTTCATTGGAACGCCATCAACGCGACGAGCTGCACGGCGTCGTGGAAGTCGGGAACGGCCGTGGCTGGTGAGAAGCAAATCGGCCCCATAAATGGCGCATTTGATTATGAAATGACATGCACCGGTCCGGGCGGCGAAGCCACCGGCAGCGTTCACGTAATCGATTCGACGGTCCGGGAGCCTGTCGTTAGTCTCACGGCGTCCCCGTCTACAGTGTCGGCGGGTCAGAACGTGGTGTTGACGTGGGACTCCGAGGACGCCGACTGGTGCGCGGCGAGCGGCGGCTGGTCGGGCGAGCTACTGAAGCAAGGCCAGAGGACGGTCGGACCGTTAAGCCAGGATACCGCCTTTGACCTGTACTGCCACGGCGCGGGAGGCGATGCCGAAGCGAAGGTAGTGGTCCATGTTCAGAGCGGCGACACGGCGAGTACCGGCACCCCGGCGGAACCCACCGACTCCGACGAGCCGCCGGTACAACAGCAGGTGGTGGCCGAGGATGAGACGGGCGGCGCCGGGGCATTCGGCGGCCTGGATTACCTGTGGCTGCTGGGACTGGCTTTGCTCCGCCGTCGTCGCACAGCCTGATTGGAGTCCGTCTTCGTTAATCCCCCTTCGCTTCGGCGAAGGGGGATTCTTCGTTGGATTAGTGGTATCCTCCCCATCACTGATACAAGCCAGGGACAGGGATATTGACGCCACCTATGGACAGCACAGTCGGCGCCGAGCCTCCGACATTGATTCACCTGATCGCCGCTGCGCGCCCGAACTTCATGAAGATCGCGCCGTTGTGGCACGCGCTTGCGGCGGAGCCGTGGTGCCGGGTCGAGTTGGTGCATACCGGGCAGCATTACGACCCCTCGATGTCCGACGCGTTCTTTCGCGATCTGGAGTTGCCGCATCCCGACATTCATCTCGGGGTCGGCAGCGGATCGCATGCCGAGCAGACCGCGCGGGTCATGCTCGAATACGAAAAGATCTGCCTGGCACGCAGGCCCGATTGCGTCGTCGTGGTCGGCGACGTTAATTCAACAGTGGCTTGCGCGCTGGTGGCGACCAAGCTGCATATCCCGGTCGCCCATCTTGAAGCCGGCTTGCGCAGCCGTGACCGGCGGATGCCGGAAGAGATCAACCGGCTCGTTACCGACACCGTTGCCGATCTGTTGTGGACGCCGTCGCCGGATGCGGACGACAATCTGCGCGCCGAAGGCGCCCCGGACGACAAAATTGCTTTCGTTGGCAACATCATGATCGACTCGTTCGAGTTGATGCGCGACAAGATCGCCGCCAGCAACATCCTCGAAAGGCTCGGTCTCCAGCCGCGGAGCTACGCCGCGGTGACGATGCATCGGCCCAGCAACGTCGATGATCGCGACCAACTGTTGCGATTGATGACAGAGCTGCAGAAGGTGTCGGAGCGGCTGCCGCTGGTTTTTGCCGTACATCCGCGCACGCGCCAACGGATGGCGGAATTTGATCTTGCGTTTTCGGAAGACGCTGCCGTCCAGCTGATCGAGCCGCTGGGTTACCTGGACTTCATGAAGCTCGTCAGCGACTCCAGACTCGTCATCACCGATTCGGGCGGCATACAGGAAGAAACGACCTATCTCGGCATTCCCTGCCTGACGCTGCGCGACAACACGGAGCGGCCGATCACGATTACCGCCGGTACGAATCAGCTGGTCAACGCGGACACGCTGCACGCGTCGCTCGACAACGCCTTGGCGACGCGACCGTCGAGCCATCGGCCGCCAGATCTATGGGATGGCGGGACAGCCGGAAGGGTGTTAGCCAGCCTGAAAACCTTCCTGGAGCGGAACGCGCAAACATACGCGTAGACACAGGCACTCGCCATGGATGTAGGTGTTGCCACATATACGACCGGTGCGGCTGCGTTTTTCGTGCTGGCCATGTTGCTCCTCACGAGCTGGCGCGGTCGGCTGCAAGGCGCTTTGCTGGTCGCCGCAGCGCTCGGAACCGCTCTCTGGAGCGGCTTTCTCGCTTTTGTCTTCATCACGCCGATGCCACTTGCCCTGGTGCTCGCGGCCGAAATTGCACGCAGCGCCCTGTGGTTGACGTTTCTTCTGCGTTTGCTCGGCGCCGGTGAAGGCGTCGCGCTGCCGTCGAAGTTGCGTTACGCCGTACACCCGTTATGGTTGTGCCTGCTCGCTTACACGCTGGTGGTCGGCTACGTTCCGGTGGGCACGGCTCTGCGCGGCTATGTTGCTGCCGTTCCGGTGGGCGGGCTGTTCGTTCTGGCGCTGATCGGACTGATTCTGCTCGAGCAGCTCTATCGTAACAGTCGCCCCAGCCAGCGCTACGCGATCAAGTTCCTGTGTATCGGCCTCGGCGCGATGTTCGCTTACGATCTCGTGGTGTATTCCTACGCGCTGATGCTGCACAGCGTCGCGCGCAACCTCTGGAACGCGCGCGGGCTCGTGGATGCGCTGGTCGTGCCGCTACTGGCGGTGGCGGCGGCCCGCAACCCGACCTGGTCGCTGGATGTCTTTGTCTCACGGCGGATGGTGTTCTATTCGACCACGCTGCTGGGTGCCGGCATCTACCTTGTCGCGGTCGCGGCCGGTGGCTACTACATCCGGCTTTACGGCGGCACCTGGGGCACGCTCGCCGCGGTAGTATTCCTTTTCTGCGCCGGCGTGCTGTTGCTGATGCTGCTGTTCTCCGGCCGGGCACGCGCCCGCGTGCGGGTTTTCGTCAGCAAGCATTTCTTCAGTTACAAGTACGACTACCGCGAAGAGTGGCTGCGCCTGATTGAAACGCTCGCTCGCCCGACCGAGCAGATGCCGCTGCCGAAACGATCCATCCTGGCGCTCGCGCAGATTACCGACAGCCCGGGCGGCATCCTCTGGGCGCGGAGCGATCCGCATCATTTCAAGCCGACGGCAATGTGGAACATGCAGACGGCCGATGACGCGGTGCAGCCGGTGGAGTCGGCTTTCGTTCGTGTCCTCGAAGAACGTCAGTGGATCTATGACGTTACCGCGTCCGGCCGTTCCGGTACGGGCGGCGAAAATGTCCCGGCGCCGGATTGGCTGCAACAGCTGCACGGAGCCTGGATCGTCGTGCCGCTGCTGCAAGACGTTGAAATGACCGGCTTCATCGTTCTCGCGCGGCCGCGCTCGGCCCGGCAGTTGAACTGGGAAGACCTGGACCTGCTAAAGACCGCCGGCCGCCAGGTAGCCAGTTATCTCGGCCACGACGAAAGCGCGCGCAAGCTCGCCGAGGCGCGGCAGTTCGAGGGCTATAACCGGCTGACGGCATTCGTCATGCACGACCTCAAGAACGTGGTGGCGCAGCAGTCGCTGATGGTGTCCAACGCCGAGCGGCACAAGCGCAACCCGGCATTCGTCGACGACATGATCAAAACAATCAGTCATTCCATCAACCGGATGAACCGCCTGCTGGAGCAGCTGCGGCGGGGCGACGCCGCCGGCCGGCCCCGGCAGGTCCGCGCTCACGAAATGATCGCGCGGGCGATCGACGAGACACGGGGCCGGCAACCGGTGCCGGAAGTTGCCGCAAGCGATCAAAATGTCTGTATTTATGTTGAGACCGACCGATTTTGTGCTATTTTGGGGCACATCATTCGCAACGCGCAGGATGCGACGCCTACGGATGGGCATGTGGTCGTTTCCCTGCGGTGCAGCGGGGACAACGCTATAATCGAAATCAGGGACGATGGTGCGGGCATGGATGCCAATTTCATACGCGACCGGCTGTTTCAGCCGTTCTTCACGACCAAATCCAGCAAGGGCATGGGCGTCGGCGCCTATCAGGCGCGCGAGTACGTCATAAATGCTGGCGGCAGCGTGGATGTGACGAGCGAGCCGGGGCAGGGAACTGCGTTTACCATCAGCCTGCCCGCCGTCCAGCCCGAAGCCCTGCCGGCCCGGCCTGCCGCCCCGGTCCAGGAAGCGTTGCGATGAGCCGCAAGCTTCTGGTCGTCGAGGATGACGCCGGCCTGCAAAGCCAGCTCCGCTGGAGCCTGGACGACTACGACATGATCATGGCGGAGGATCGGGAGAGCGCGCTTTCTGCGGTGCGCCGTCATGAGCCGCCGGTAGTCGTGCAGGACCTGGGCCTGCCGCCCGATCCCGAGGGCGTCGACGAGGGCTTTGCCACCCTGCAGGAAATACTGTCTTTTTCCGCTCACACCAAAGTCATCGTCGTCACCGGTAACGGCGACCGCGACAGCGCCATCAGGGCAGTCGGCCTCGGCGCCTACGACTTTTACCCGAAGCCGGTCGACATCGACACGCTGCACCTGCTCATCGAACGCGCCTACAAGATGTACGACCTCGAAGAGCAGAACCGGCGGCTGCGCCAGCAGGCGGCTTCGCCGTTGGACGGCATTATCGGCGCGAGCGACAGCATGCTGAAGACCTGCCGGCTGACCGAGAAGGTCGCACCGACCAGCGCCACCATCCTGCTGCTGGGCGAGACCGGCACCGGCAAGGAGTTGTTCGCGCGCGCCTTGCATAAACTCAGTCCTCGCGCCGACGCGCCGTTCATTGCCATCAACTGTGCGGCGATTCCGGAGAACCTGCTCGAGAGCGAATTGTTCGGCTACGAGAAAGGCGCCTTCACCGGCGCGGCGAAGCAAACAAAGGGCAAGGTCGAGCATGCCGACGGCGGAACGCTTTTTCTGGACGAAATCGGCGACATGCCGCTCAGTTTGCAGGCGAAGCTGCTGCGCTTTCTGCAGGAGCGCGTGGTTGAACGCATCGGCGGTCGCGAGGAGATTTCGGTCGATGTGCGCATCATCTGCGCCACCCATCAGGACATCAAGAAGCTGATCGCGGAACAGAAGTTTCGCGAGGATCTTTACTACCGCATCAGCGAAGTCGTGATCAGTATTCCGCCGGTGCGCGAACGGCGGGGCGACGCCATTGTGCTGGCGCGCAGCCTGCTCGAACACTACAGCGAGCGCCACGGCCGGCCGTTGCGGGGATTCACCGCGGACGCCGTGCAGGCCATCGAGGCGCACAACTGGCCGGGCAATGTGCGCGAGATGGAGAACCGCATAAACGGCGCGGTGATTATGGCTGAAGGTTCTCAGGTCGCCGCCGAGGACCTGGGGCTGGACGCGGGCGATGCCGCGCCGATTTCGATAAACCTGCGCCAGGTGCGGACGGAGGCCGAGCGGCGCGCGATCAACAAGGCGCTGCTGGTATCGGAGGGCAATATCTCCAAGGCCGCCGACATGCTCGGCATCACCCGGCCGACGTTGTACGACTTGCTCAACAAGCATGCCATTGCCATGCCGCAGTAATCGTTTCTATTTATTCAGAGGGAACCTGCCGGAGTCATAGATGGACAAGAGAGACTCAATATTGAAATTCGTTGCCGTTCTGGCGCTGGGAGCCGCGCTGGCGGGCTGCAACAAATCCGAACAGGCGATGCTGGCGCAGGCGCGCCAGAATGCTGCCAGCGGTGAATATCGCACGGCGCTGATCCACATGAAAAATCTGCTCAAGGATCATCCGCAGAATGGGCAGGCCTGGTTGATGCTCGGCCGCGCCTCGCTGATGCTTGGCAGCCCCGCGGATGCCGAAACGGAGCTGCGCAAGGCAGAAAAATACGGCGTGCCGGCCGGCGAGGTGGCCGTTCCGCTGGCGCGAGCCCTGCTGGCGCAAGGCAAAGGCGAGGAGCTCTTGACCGACATCAAACCCGGCACCGTCCGCAATACCGCGGATCGGGCCGAGTTGCTGGTCGTTCGCGGCGACGCGTACCTCGCCTCCGATAAAGCCGGGCAGGCGGAAAAGAGTTACCAGGCGGCGCTTAGAATCGCGCCGGATACCGCGGATGCGACGGTCGGGCTGGCGAAGGTTTCCATGGTCAAGGGCGACACTGCCCATGCGAAGGAAATACTGCAGCGGGTCAAGGAGCAGTATCCGGATAATCCGCGGGCATGGCTGGTCACGGCGCGCATGGCGATGGCTGCCAACCAGTACGCCAGCGCGGAAGATGCGCTAAGGCAGGCGCTGAAAGGCGACGATGGCGATCTGCTGCCGCAGGACGTTTTCATGGCGCGGGCGACGCTCGCCGATGCCGAGATCCGCCAGGGCCATCTGACCGACGCGCTCAAGGAGCTCAAGCCGCTCAATGATGCGGCGCCGGATCAGCCGTACGCGAACTATCTGCGCGCGCTTGTTGCCTACAAGATGAACGACTACGCGACCGCCGAGTCGCGCCTGCAGCGGGTACTGCGAGTGGCGCCGTCGAGCGTGTCGGCACAGTTGCTGCTGGGTGCCGTGAGCTACGCGCAAGGGCGCTATGGCCAGGCGGAAATGCACTTGAGCAACGTCATCGGCATCAACCCGTCGGATAAAAAGGCGCGCAAATTATTGGCGCTGACACTGTACAAGGGCGGTCAGGCGGAACAGGCTTTGAAAGTCGTTCGGCCGGTGGTCGGCGACCGCTACAGCGATGCGCAGTTACTGGCGATGATGTCCAAGGCGGGCGACGATCCCGAGAGCGATGTCATTCCAACCGGTCCGCAGCCGAAGAACGCCGCGGAAAGTCTGCAGTTCGCGCGCCGTTACATTCTGTCCGGCAAGAATGAATCGGCTGTCGCGCTACTGGAGAAAACGCCGGGCACAGACCAGGCCAGGACAGACTTCGCGCGGGAGCGCTTGTTGATTGTCGCGCTGTTGCGGCAGGGTGAAACGGGCAAGGCTGTCGAGGAGGCGCGTGCACTGGTCAAGGCGCACCCGGATGCGGCGGCCCCGCAGGTACTGCTGGGCGGAGCATTGTCTTCCGCCGGCGACTCCAAAGGCGCCCGTGAGCATCTTGAGCGGGCGCTCGAGCTTGATCCGAGCGACAAGCTGGCCAACATGAGCCTTGCCGAGCTGGCGCTTCAGGACGATCAGTATCAGGACGCCGAGGATTATTACAGCAAAGTACTTGATCGACACCCGGACTATGTGCGCGCGATGCTGGGCATGGCGCGAGCCGAGGACCAGCAGGGGCACGCAGACAAGGCGCTTTCCTGGGTCAAGAAGGCGCGCGCGGCGGATCCGAAAGCGCTCGCGCCGCGGTTGATGCTGGTCCGGTATTACACCGGGCAGGGGGATGCCGAACAGGCGTTGACGATGGCCCAGGAAGCGGCCGAAGTTGCACCGCAAAACCCGGTCGTTCTGAACGCGCTGGGCATCGCCCAGTTGAACGCGGGGGACAAGGATGCCGGCATCGAGAGCTTCAAGGCTGCCGTCAAGGGCGATCCGGATTCAGCCGAATACCGGACAAATCTTGCGCGGGCGCAGATTACGGCCGGTCAGTTCACCATCGCGGCGGACAACCTCGAGAGCGTCGTCAACCGGCATCCGGATTATGTCCCGGCGGTGTCACTTTACGCGTTGAGTCAGCTCCAGGCGGGGCGGCTTTACGAAGGCGTCGCGCTCGCGAAGAGCTTGCGCGACTCCAATCCGGCCATGGCCTATGCACTCGAAGGCGATTTGTACGTATTGGACAAGCGCTATGGCGAAGCGGTGGACGCCTACCGTCAGGCATTGCAGCACAAGCAGACGCGGGCGCTGGTTGCGAAGCTGCTGACCGCCGCGAGTGCGGCGAAACAGGCCGGCGCGGGCGATGCCGCGCTGACTTGGTTGCAGGCGCATCCGGATGACGGCGCCTTGCGTGCCGCCTTAGGCGACTACTACATGACCCTTGGCCACAATGACAAGGCGATGCAGGAATATGCCGCGGTGATCGAGCAGTATCCGAACAACGTTGCAGTGCTGAACAACATGGCGTGGCTTTACAGCCTGGATCACAACGACAAGGCGGTGGATTATGCGACGAAGGCGCACAAGATCGCGCCCAAGGCAGCGGAAATAACCGACACGCTTGGTTGGGCATTGCTACAGACAGGCAATGCCGAGAAAGCAGTGGACGTATTGCGTCAGGCCGTCGCGCAGGCACCGAAAGCAGCAGAGATGCGCTACCATCTTGCATCCGCGCTCGCACGCAGCGGCAGCGAAGACGAGGCGCGCGACATGTTGAAGAAACTGCTTGCGTCGAAGGAAAAGTTTGCCGCGCGCGACGAGGCGCAAAAGCTCTACACAGGCTTGAAATAGGCGTTGCTAGGCCGCCTTTTCCGCCAGCTTTTTCTCCCAGGCAAGGCCGGTCGCGACGATCTGTTCAAGGTCGTCGTGCTCCGGCTGCCAGCCGAGCACTTCACGAATGCGTTCGGCATGCGCCACCAGCAGCGGCGGGTCGCCCGCGCGCCGGGCTTCTTCGCGAATGTCGAGCTTGACGTCCGCCACCTTTTCCACTGTTTGCAGTACTTCGCGCACGCTGTAGCCGTGGCCATAGCCGCAATTCAGAGTGATCGACTCGCCGCCGCCGCGAAGATAACGCAGCGCGCACAAATGCGCGGTCGCCAGATCCTCAACATGAATGTAATCGCGGACGCCGGTACCGTCGGCCGTCTCGTAATCAGTCCCGAAGATCGACAGGTGAGGGCGCTTCCCGACCACTGCCTCGCAAGCGACCTTGATCAAGAGGGTCGCCTTCGCCGTGGACTGGCCGATGGCCCCGCCCGGATCGGCGCCCGCCACGTTGAAGTAACGCAACGCAACATGTCGTAGCGGCGTAGCCGCGGACAGGTCGCGCAGCATCCATTCCGACATCAGCTTCGAGGTCCCATACGGGTTGATCGGCGCCAGCGGCGAATCTTCCCGGGCGAGGCCTCCGGATGGAATGCCATATACGGCGGCGGTGGAGGAAAAGACGAAGTGGCGGATGCCGGCATCGGCGCAGCATTCGAGCAGCACCTCTGTATTGCACGTATTGTTGCGGTAGTACTTCAGAGGATCGGCAACCGATTCCGGGACGATTGTCTTGGCGGCGAAATGCATGACCGTGTCCACGTCGTGCTCGCGAAGCAGCCGGGTTACCAGATTCTTGTCGCCGGTGCTGCCTTTGATCAGTTCCCCGTGCAGCACAGCGGACGCGAACCCGGTGGACAAGTCGTCCAGAACCACAACGTGTTCGCCGTTTTCTCCAAGTTGCCGTACGACGTGGCTGCCGATGTAGCCCGCGCCGCCCGTGACCAGAATCGCCTTTTTCGACATGCTTAAGTCTGATGTTGTTTCGGAAGAGGGCCGCAGTATAGCAGCATCATTCACGTCCCCCTGGGCCGGCCCCGGCATTGACAAGTTCAATGGCGCTGATATTTAATAAGAATCAATATCATTTAGATTCTTCGCAAGGAGCGATCCATGCTCGGCACCGCGATCATTGTTTTCCGTGAAGTTCTTGAAGCCGCGCTCGTTATATGCGTGGTCCTCGCTGCGGTGAAGGGCATCCCCAAACGGGGCTTCTGGGTCAGCGCCGGCGTGGTTGCCGGCATCGCCGGCGCGTGCATCATTGCCGCGCTGACGGGGCAGATCGCCGCTGCGGCATCCGGCCGCGGACAGGAAATTTTCCAGGCGGTGGTGCTGTTTACGGCGGTGGCGATGCTTGGCTGGCACAACGTCTGGATGTCGCGCCACGGCAAGGAACTGGCCATGCGCATCAATCAGGTTGGCCAGGACGTCGCCGCGGGCAGGAAGTCGCTGTCGGTGCTGTTCGTGGTGACAGCGCTGGCCGTGCTTCGCGAAGGATCTGAAGTGGTGCTGTTTCTTTACGGCATCGCCGCCAGCGGCGCAACACCCGCGCCGATGCTTGCCGGCGGCGGCATCGGCGTCCTGCTCGGCGCCGCGCTCGGCGTGGTGATGTACCTCGGCCTGTTGCGTATTCCGACGCGGCACCTGTTCCGCGTTACAGGGTGGCTGATTCTGCTGCTGGCAGCGGGTATGGCGTCGCGCGGCGCGGCTTACCTGGCGCAGGCGGGCTTTCTGCCGGCCATCGAAAATTCTATCTGGGACACCTCGGGCATCCTTCCCGGCCACAGCATCGTCGGCTCAATGCTGCATGTGCTGATCGGCTATGATCCGCGGCCGTCCGTGATGCAGCTGATCTTCTACGTCGCAACTCTGGTGGTCATCGGCGGCTTGATGAAGTGGATTGGCGGCAGTGGCTCGAACAAGCCGCGCCGCAAAGTGGCGGCGCAGGCGGCCTGATTACCTAAGAGATTCCCCAACTGGATTTAGAGGGGGGCCTTCCCCCTTCCGTAGCTGGTCAGGCGCTTTCTGCAGCCGCAGTCGGCACCCCGCGAGCGGCCGCCCGATTTCCTGGTTCCGGTGGAAATTCATCCACCAGAATGCAGTCGCGGGTCGCTTCGGCAGCAGCGCGAATCAGTTCCGCTTCGTCTTCCTTGATCACGCCGCGCTCGAGCGCGGTCTGCACGTGCTGGTCGTAATTCGTCGAGTTCAGCCGCACCTTGAGTTCCTTCTCCAGCCGCTTCTCGACCGGCTCCGCCGCGAGAACCCTATCCAGCGCCAGTTCCAGACGACCCAGCGGATCGCCTGCTTCCTTGTTGACGTAGATGCCGCGCGTCAGACGGTCGCGGGCGGCGCCCGGGGCCGTGATGACGTTCGCGACGCGATGACCCAGTTCATCACCCGGCGGCGCGTACGAGCGGCCGAGCGGCATGACGATGAACTTCACCAGCCAGCCAAGCGGCTTCGACGGAAAATTCCGGCAGATGGTTTCCAGTCGCTCCTGCATCGCGTGAAGCGAATCGGCCAGCGCCCATTCGACCAGCGGCAGGTCAGCAGCCGGCCGGCCCTGGTCTTCGAAGCCTTTCAGTACGGCCGACGCCATGTACAGGTGACTCAGGACGTCGCCAAAGCGTGCCGACAGTTTTTCTTTCCGCTTCATCTTGCCGCCGAGCAGCAGCAGCGCGACATCGGCGCTGAACGCGAACGCGGCACTCATCCGCGAGAGCTGGCGGTAGTAGCCGCTCGCGCGCCCGGCATCGGGCGCCTTGAAGCAGCGCGCGCCGGTTAACGCCCCCGCGAGTGCCCGCGCCGCGTTGCTGATGGTAAAGCCGATGTGCGAGAACAGCGCCTTGTCGAAATCGTTGGCGCCAATTGCCGCGTCCGGATTGGCCGCCGCTTCCATTTCCGTCAACAGGTACGGATGGCAGCGAATCGCGCCTTGCCCGAAGATGATCATGCTGCGCGTCAGGATGTTCGCGCCTTCGACGGTAATGCTGATCGGCACCGCTTGATACGCGCGGGCGAGATAGTTGCGCGGCCCCATCATTACGCCGCGGCCGCCATGCACGTCCATCGCATCGTTGAGCGCGAGACGCATGCCCTCGGTGCAGTGGTACTTGAGGATGGCCGACAGCACCGAGGGCCGCTCACCCTGATCGAGCGCGCCCGCGGTCATACGGCGCGCAGCGTCCATGCGGTAGGCGGTGCCGGCGATGCGCGCCAGCGCCTCTTCGACGCCCTCGAACTTCGCGATCGGCATGCGAAACTGCTTGCGGATGCGCGAATAGGCGCCGGTCGCACGGCTCGCCACCTTGCCCGCACCGGTGCCCAATGCCGGCAGCGAAATCGCGCGGCCGGTAGAGAGGCAGTTCATTAGCATCCGCCAGCCCTGGCCGATCCAGCGATCACCGCCGATCAGGTGGTCCATCGGAATGAACACGTCCTTGCCGGTGGTCGGGCCGTTCTGGAACGACGCATTGAGCGGGTAATGGCGGTTGCCGATTTCCACGCCTGGCGTCGAAGTCGGAATCAGCGCCAGCGTAATCCCAAGGTTTTTCTTGTCGCCCAGCAGGTGGTCCGGATCGTACGCCTTGAACGCGACCCCGAGCACCGTCGCGATCGGGCCGAGCGTGATGTAGCGCTTTTCCCAGCTCACGCGGAAGCCGAGCGTTTCCCTGCCTTCGAACTCGCCCTTGCAGACGACGCCGTAGTCGGGAATCGCACCGGCGTCGGAGCCCGCGGCGGGCGCAGTCAATGCGAAGCAGGGG
>DASSNT010000085.1:0-30402 GCA_035701285.1 Gammaproteobacteria bacterium
ATCTCGCGCACGAAGCGGCGCAGCAGCCGCGTGCCCTGCACCGTGTGGGTCACTTCGGGATGGAACTGGATGCCGTAAAAATGGCGGCTGTCGTCCGCCATCGCCGCGACCGGCGCGTTGTCGCTGATGCCGGCGATGCAGAAGCCTTCCGGCAATTCCGCAACGCGGTCGCCGTGGCTCATCCACACGTCGAGCTGCGCGGAGCCATCGGTGTCGACGTGGTCTTCGATGCCGGCGAACAATTTCGACTCGTCCGCTACCCGCAGCCGCGCATAGCCGAACTCGCGCTCGCTGCTGGCCTCGACGCGGCCGCCGAGCTGCGCGGCCATCGTGTGCATGCCGTAGCAAATTCCCAGCACCGGCACGCCCAGCTCGAACACGGCTTGCGGCACACGCGGCGTGTCGTTGAAGGTCGTGGATTCGGGTCCGCCGGACAGAATCACGCCGCGCGGCGCGAAGGCGTGCAGTACCCCGGCGTCAATGTCCGGATTGTGCAGTTCGCAATACACGCCGGCCTCGCGCACCCGGCGCGCGATCAACTGCGTGTACTGAGAACCGAAATCGAGAATCAGGATGCGTTCGGCATGCAGCTCCATCGTCACTCCACGCGGTAGTTGGGCGCTTCCTTGGTGATCGTGACGTCATGCACGTGGCTCTCCTTGAACCCCGCGCCGGTGATGCGTACGAAATTCGGCTGCGTGCGCATCTCTCCGATCGTAGCGCTGCCGGTGTAGCCCATGCTCGAGCGCAGCCCGCCGATCAACTGCTGAATGATTGCGACCACGCTGCCCTTGTACGGCACCCGCCCTTCGATGCCTTCCGGCACCAGCTTTTCGATTTCCTCGGTCGGGTCCTGAAAGTAACGGTCGCTGGAGCCGTGTTTTCCGGCCATTGCGCCGAGGGAGCCCATGCCGCGATACGACTTGTACGAGCGGCCCTGGTACAGCTCCACTTCGCCCGGCGCCTCCTCGGTGCCGGCGAACAGCCCGCCGAGCATGACGGAATAGGCGCCGGCCGCGATGGCCTTGGCGACATCGCCGGAAAACCGGATGCCGCCGTCGGCGATCAGCGGAATGCCGGTGCCTTCGAGTTCCGCCGCAACATTGCCGATGGCCGAAATCTGCGGCACGCCGACGCCGGCAATGATGCGCGTGGTACAAATCGAGCCCGGCCCGATGCCCACCTTGACGCCATCGGCGCCCGCGTCGACCAGCGCGCGCGCCGCCTCGGCCGTCACAATATTTCCGCCGATTACGGCGAGATCGGGATAGGCCTGCTTGATGCTGCCCACCCGGTCGAGCACGCCCTTGCTGTGCCCGTGCGAAGTATCCACGACGACCACATCGACGCCGGCATCGACCAGCGCGGCGACACGCGATTCCGTATCCGCGGCGGTACCGACGGCCGCGCCGACGCGCAGCCGGCCGTGTTCGTCCTTGCAGGCGCTCGGGTAATCCTTCGCCTTCTGAATATCCTTGACGGTGATCATGCCGCGCAGCTGGAACCGGTCATTGACCACCAGAATCTTCTCGATCCGGTGTTGATGCAGCCGCCCCACGACCTCGTCCTTGTCGGCGCCCTCGCCGACCGTCACAAGCTTCTCTTTGGGGGTCATTGCCTGCGTAATCGGCGCGTCGAAGCGCGTCTCGAAGCGCAGGTCGCGGCTGGTCACGATGCCGACCAGATCCTCCCCGTCGACGACCGGCACGCCCGAAATCTGGTGCGCCCGCGTCAGCTCGAGCACCTCGCGAATGGTCGCCGTCGGCGACACCGTGATCGGGTCCTTGATAACGCCGCTTTCGAATTTCTTCACCAGGCGCACCTGACGCGCCTGCTCGGCGGGCGTCATGCTCTTATGGATGATGCCAATGCCGCCTTCCTGCGCAAGCGCAATGGCGAGCCGCGCCTCGGTCACGGTATCCATCGCCGAGGAAATCAGCGGGATGTTGAGCGCGATGTCGCGGGTCAGTTGAGTACGAAGATCGACGTCGCGCGGCAATACGGCCGAAAAAGCCGGTTGCAGCAGGACATCATCGAAGGTGAGAGCCTCTTGGGCGATGCGCATGACCTACCCCGCAGGACGGTGGTAAATCGCGTAATTGTAGCAGATTGCAGGATACTGCAGGACTAAGGACTAAGGACTGAGTGCTCAGGACTGAGTAAAAGACATTCCTGCACTCAGTCCTCAGTCCTCAGTCCTCAGTCCTTTGCATGCTACTGCTGCGTCGTTATGATGTTCCCCCAATGACCCCCGACCTCTTCGACCGCAAAATCTACTCCGTTTCCGAACTCGGCGCCGCGGCACGGATGCTGCTCGAAGACCACTTCCCGTCGATCTGGATCCAGGGGGAAATCTCCAATCTGGCCCGCCCCGGCTCCGGCCATTGGTACTTCACGCTGAAGGACGATGCGGCGCAGGTGCGCTGCGCGATGTTCCGCATGGACAACCGGCGGGTCCGGTTCGCGCCGAAGGATGGCATGCTGATTCTGCTGCGCGCGCGCGTCAGCCTGTACCCGCAGCGTGGCGATTTTCAGCTCATCTGCCAGTCGATGGAGCCCGCCGGCGAAGGCGCGCTGCGCCAGGCATTCGAGGCGCTGAAGGAGAAACTGGCGGCCGAAGGCCTGTTAGACGAGGCCATCAAGCGGCCGCTGCCGACGCTGCCGCGCACCATCGGCGTGATCACCTCACCGACCGGCGCCGCGATCCGCGACATCCTGAGCACGCTCGCCCGGCGCTGGCCGCTGGCCCAAGTACGCCTGTATCCGACTGCCGTGCAGGGTGCGCAGGCCGCTCCGGAGATTTGCGCCGCCCTCGCCCGCGCCTCGGCCGACGCCGCCTGCGACCTGCTGATTCTGGCGCGCGGCGGTGGCTCGCTCGAGGACCTGTGGGCATTCAACGAGGAAGCCGTTGCACGGGCCATTCGCGCCACGACCATTCCCGTGATCGCCGGCGTCGGCCATGAAATCGACTTCACGATTGCCGATTTCGCCGCCGACCTGCGCGCGCCGACGCCAACTGGCGCCGCCGAGCACGCCGTACCCGATCAGCGCGACGTCCTGCAAACGCTGGGCGAGCGCGGGGCGCGCCTGATACGCGAATTCGACCGACAGATCTGCGCCGTCCGCGAACGCGTCGACTGGGCGGCACGGCGACTCGACCAGCTTCATCCGCGCGTGAAGCTGCAGGAACAGGCGCAACGGCTCGATGAACTGACGGCGCGGCTCCGGCAGTGCGGTAAAGTCCGGCTCAACGAGCATCGCCAGCACCTGGCGCGGGTAACGGCGGAGCTGCGCCAGCACACGCCATGGCATCGCCTGCAAACGATGAACGAGCGCCTGTGCGGCTACCGCGAGCGGCTGCGCTTCGCGATGCAGCACAGCGTGAACGCGTCGCGCAACCGCTACCTGCTGGCGGCGCGCGGCCTCGACACCGTCAGCCCGCTGGCGACGCTGCAACGCGGCTACGCGATCGTCAGCGATGCCAGCGGCAACGTGCTGACAGACGTGACGGCGGTTAAAAGCGGCGCCGCCATTCATGCGCGCCTCGCCCGCGGTGAACTGACGGCGACGGTTCAACGGATTCGAACAGAGGATGATCAATGAGACAGCTTGCGATTGCGGCAACACTACTTCTGAGCGCGACGGCCTGGAGCGCAACCCTGCCGCGCGAGAGTGCGGTTCCAGGCGGCATCGCCGTCGTGGTGCTGCCGGAACAGGCGACCCGCGCGAGTTACGAGGGCCGCCCGGTGATGATTATTCCTCGCGACGGGCGCCGCTACGCCGTGGTCGGCGTGCCACTCGGCACCGAGCCAGGCGAGCAGACATTGACCGCGAGCGGCCCGAAAGGCACTCGCGAGATCACCTTCACGGTCACCGACAAGGCTTACGCAACGCAACGCCTGACGATCAAGAACAAGAGCATGGTGACGCTGTCGGAGGCCGATCTCGAGCGCGTGCGACGCGAACGCAAAATCATCGACGCCGTTTACAATGGCTGGACGCCGACACTGTACGCGAAACTGCCATTCGAACTCCCGGTAGATGGCGTCGAGTCCAGCCCGTTCGGCGTCAAGCGCATTCTGAATGGCAAGCCGCGTTCCCCTCATTCCGGCATCGACATCGCGGCGCCGGCCGGTACTCCTGTGCATGCGCCGGCAGACGGCGTGGTCGCCGAAGTCGGTGATTTTTTCTTCAACGGCAATACCGTGATCATCGACCACGGCGAAGGGCTGGTCAGCGTCTACGTTCACCTCAGCAAGATCAAAGTACACGAAGGCGATCACGTGCAACGCGGGCAGATCATCGCCCAGGTCGGCTCCACCGGCCGCACCACCGGCGCCGATCTGCACTGGACCGTGACACTGAACGGCACCAAGATCAACCCGGAGCTGCTGTTGTCGCAGGCTGCACTGGAGTCGCTGCGATAGCCACGCCTATCTGACATCTGTCATGCATAACTGGTGACAGTTTTTACTGGCGCCGGATCTGCCCGAACGCCCAAACTATCGCCAATCCAGAACGGGAGGCGGCAATGGGCAACGGGACAGTAGTAGCCAAACTGCAAAACATCACCAAGCGCTACGGCGCAGTGACCGCAGTCGATGATCTCACTCTCGAAATCCAGCCCGGCGAGATCCTGTCTCTGCTCGGTCCCAACGGTGCGGGCAAAACAACCACTATCAATCTGCTGCTGGGCCTCGCCCGACCCACCAGCGGTAGCGCCACACTGTTCGGCATTGCGCCGAACGACCTGAATGCGCGCCGGCGTGTCGGCGCGATGCTGCAGAGCAGCGTTCTCGAGAGCCGCGCCCGCGTCGCCGAATGCGTCGCCCAGTATGCCGGCTATTACCCCCGGCCCATGCGGGTTGCGGAGGCATTGCAGCACGCCGGTATCCAGGCACTGGCGCAACGACCGGTGGCAAAGCTGTCGGGTGGACAGCGGCAGCGGTTGATGTTCGCCCTCGCCTTGTGCGGCAACCCGGAGTTCCTGTTTCTCGATGAGCCGACCGCGGGGCTTGATGTCGAAGCGCGCCGCGCGTTGTGGTCGGCGCTGCGCACGCTTGCCGCGGACGGTCGCACCATCGTGCTGACCACGCATTACCTCGAAGAAGCGGATGCGCTGGCCGATCGCGTGGTGGTGCTGAACCGGGGCCGGGTGATCGCCGAAGGCGCGCCGGCGGCGATCAAATCGCGGGTGGCGCTCCGGCGCATCCGGTGCGTCACCCGGGTTAAGGCAGAGTCAGTCGGTCAATTGCCGGATGTGCAGTCGGTTGTCTCCGACGGCTCGCGCCTCGACATCGCGACGGCCCGTCCGGAGAGTGTCCTGCGCGAGCTGCTCTGGCAGGACCCGGCGTTGAGCGATCTTGAAGTGACCGGCGCGCGGCTCGAAGACGCGTTCATGGCACTGACGCGGGAACAGGAGAAGGCGGCATGAACAGCAGAAATGCAACGGCGTCGGCGGACGCCCTCATTACGCGCCACGCCTCCGGCGGCTGGCGCGGACGCGACACGGCGGGTGTGTACCTGCGCGAAGCATGGTTCCAGTTACTGAACACGCTGCGGATGCCAGCGTTCGTGCTGCCGACGCTGCTGTTTCCGGTCATGTTCTACCTGTTTTTCGGCGTACTGTTCGGCCATGGCGCCCATGGCGCGTACTTCCTTGCCGCGTATGGCACGTTCGGTGTCATGGCGCCGGGCTTATTCGGCTTCGGCGTGGCCGTCGCGGTCGAACGCGAGCATGGCGTGCTGGCGCTCAAGCGCGTGTTTCCGCTGCCGACGCTGGCGTACTTCTTCGGCCGCATCGTGATGAGCCTGCTGTTCGCGCTGCTGATCGTGATCCTGCTGTCGCTCATGGCGATGAGCCTGACCGATGCCACCCTCGCGTGGACCGGCTGGCTGGCGCTCGGCGGCGCGCTGGTCGCCGGAACCATCCCGTTTTGCGCGCTGGGCCTCGCCGTGGGGCTGTACGTCAGCGGCCAGGCGGCGCCGGCGATCATCAACCTGATCTACCTGCCGATGGCATTTCTTTCCGGCCTGTGGATTCCGATCCAGATGCTGCCTCACGTTCTCCAGCAGTGGGCGGTCGCGCTGCCGGCATATCATCTGAACCAGATCGCGCTGACCCTCGTGGGCGCGAATGGCGATGCCGCCGCGCTGATGCCGCACGTGATCTATCTGGCGGTTTTCGCAATAATCTGCCTGGCGGTTGCGGTTCGCGGCTGGAAGCGGGTTCAGGACCGCTGATACCGCACCGGCGCCACGCCGACTAAAATGAGCCAATGAACAACCTGTACATCAAGCTGCCGGAAAATATGAAGGCGCTGGCGCTCGCCGTCCACCATCGCCTGATGCCGGCCGCCCACAGCGCCAGCCTGCTGCCGTATTTCTGGCTGCCGTATCTCGGCTTCCTGTTCATCGAGTGGTTTTACCGGCCGGTGCCGGCCGTTGAAGTAGCCGGTACCCTGCTCGCCATCGGCATATTCCTGCCGATGTACTTTCGTGGCTACCGCGGCCAACCGAAGGAAATGCCGTGGCTCATCCTCGCGACCGCCGCGCTCGGCTTCGCCCTCCTGCCGTTCAATTCAGGCGCCGCGGTGTTCCTGATTTATGCCTGCGCATTCTGCGGTTTCGCCGGCACCGGCCTCACCGGCGCGATGCTGCTGCTTGCAGTGGTTGCGGCTGAGGTGGTCGAGCTGCTGGCGCTCGGGCTGCCGGTGGGCCGATGGGTCTGGGCTCCCTTCATCTCGCTGATGGTCGGCGCCGGCAATTTCTACTTCGCCGCGATGGCCCGCAAGAACCGGGTCATCGAGCAGTCGCGGGAAGAAATCCGGCAGTTGGCGGCCACTGCCGAACGCGAACGTATCGCCCGGGATCTGCATGATCTGCTGGGCCACACGCTGACGCTGATCACGGTCAAGGCCGAGCTGGCCGGCAAACTGGCCTCAGGCGACCTGCCGCGGGCGGCGGAAGAGATTCACGAGCTGGAGAAAATTGCGCGCGACGCGCTCGCCCAGGTGCGCCAGGCCGTGGGCGGCTATCGTGGCAACCTCGCCAGTGAAATTGCCAATGCCGGCGTCGCGTTGCGCGCCAGCGGCGTCACCTTCGAGGCGGACGTACCGGTCGACACCTGCGAGCCTGCGCACGACGCGGCGCTTGCCATGATCGTGCGCGAAGCGGTGACCAACGTTGTGCGTCATGCGGATGCGACCGTCTGCCGGCTGTCCGTCGGCTACGAAGGCGGCACGATTGCACTCGACATCAGCGATGATGGTGCCGGCGGCCGCAGCCGTGCCGAGGGCAACGGGATTCGCGGCATGCGCGAGCGGGTGCAGCGGCTGGGTGGGACGCTGGCGCTGGACTTCGGCGCGGCGGGCACCCGGCTGCACGCGACGATCCCGATGCAGGACAACGTCCGGGGGCAAACGGTGCGGCGCAGCAGCCTGGAGCAGCCGGCTTGATCCGCGTCCTGATCGCCGAGGACCAGTCCATGATCCTCGGCGCGCTCGCCGCGCTGCTCGACATGGAGACCGACATCAGCGTGGTAGCTCGCGCCGCCGATGGCAAGCAGGCGCTGGCCCTGGCGACGGAGCAGGAGGTGGATGTCATCGTCACCGATATTGAAATGCCGACGATGACCGGCCTTGAGCTGGCGCAGGCGCTGCGCGGGCAGACGCCCCGGATCATCATCGTGACGACGTTTGCGCGTCCCGGGTACCTCCGTCGCGCGCTGGATGCCGGTGTGCGCGGTTATCTTTTGAAGGACGCGCCGGCACAACAGCTCGCCGACGCGATTCGCGCGGTGCATGGCGGCGGCCGCGCGATCGCGCCGGAACTGGCAGCCGAAGCCTGGGACACGGACGACCCGTTAAGCGAGCGCGAGCGGCAGGTGCTGCGGCTCGCGGGCGATGGCATGACCAGCGGTGGAATCGCCCAACGCCTGCACCTGTCGGAAGGGACGGTGCGCAACTATCTGTCGGAAGCGATCGGCAAGCTCGGCGCGGCCAACCGGATCGAGGCGGCGCGAATCGCCAGGCAGAAGGGCTGGCTGTAACGCCTCAGTCGGTATCGGTAGCGAGGAGCAATCCGCAGCGCGATTCGCGCAGATTAATGAACAGCCAGCCCATGTCGCAGCCGGCGCCCGCGAACCAGCAGGAAAAGCCCGGATCGAGACCGAACAGCCAGACCTCGTCCGGTTCGGCATCCTCGAACAGCGCGTCGGCATAATCGCGCACCAGTTCTACGGCCGAGTCGGCATCCAGTCCCGGATCGCCAAAACCGGCATCCGTCACCGCGTAGTAGATCGCGTCCAGAAACTGCTGCACGTCCTCGTGCCAAATGCCTTCCCGCATCAGCCACGCCAGCGAACAGCCGGCAATCGGCGCCGGCATATCGCCATTTGCCGCCACGTCCCACAACGCTGCCAGCGCGTCGGCGGGCGTTGCGCGATTGGCGCCGGCAGCATCAAGTTCAAATACCTCGAACAGCAAGTCGCCCTGGCGCCAGTGGCGCAGGATTTCATCGTGAACGCGGTCAAGCACTTCCTGGCGGGACGCCGGCAACGCGGCCGGGGCCGGTGCTTCAAAATCGCTCGCGTCGAGGTCCTCGTCCTGCAGGTCGAACGTTTCCAGGTCTTCGCTATGAAAAGTGCCGCCGTCGGCAGGCCCGTCCCAGTCGATCATCGCCCGTCCCCCATGTCAGTCGTCGAAGCACAATTCGCATGCTGCGCGACGGTACCAGCCGTCGCCCAGCGGCTCGAAAACGTGGCACTCGGTCATCGTGCGCTCATAAATGTGCAGCGACACCGCCGGCTCCGATTCGCTCGTATTGCTGATGCGGTGATACTCGTACGGCGGGATCAGCGAGCCCGCTGTGCCGGTGCGCGCAATGTGACTCTGCCGACGCGCAAAGCGGAATCGATCCGGCGCCTCGCGTTCAACTGGCTCGTATTGCTCGACCTCGATCGCGCCGGCGCAGACGCCTTCGACACACCACAAGCCGGCATGATCGTGCAGCGCCGTGCCTTGCCCGGGCGCCCAGGTCATTGCGACGACGGAATACCCATGGCGCTCGCTGCCATACAGCTCATGGCGCTGATAATGGTCGGGGGAAGGCCGGTAACAGACCGCCGGCAACTTAAAGTCGCCGCTGCTGATCAAGCTGCTGAGAACCTGCTGTACCTGATTGGTGACGGCAGTTGCGCCCGAAGCCTGCAACGCTTCATCAAGGGCATGGACGAGTCGCGCACGCCCGGGGAAACCGGCGGTAGAGGCATTTGTCGGGGAAACGGCCATGGGCGGAGTATAGCCCGAGAACGGCGCCGACTACATCCGGTTTAAGTAACTCCCGACTGCAGCGGCGAAGCGGTCGTAGTCAACCAGGAATGAATCGTGCCCTTGCAGCGAATCGAACGCCTCGTAGCGCACCGCCGCGCCGGCGCGCTTCATCAGGTCGGCCAGCGCGCGCTGTTGCTCGATCGGGTAGAGAAAATCGGTTTCCACGCCGATGACGAGCGCGCCGGGGCAATGCAGCTTGCGCGCGAGTTCGGCGGCAGCGCCGTGCTCGCGGATATCGAACAGATCCATCGCCCGCGACAGGTACAAGTAGCAATTGGCGTCGAAGCCGCCAATGAACTGCCGCGAGCGCGCCTCGAGGTAGGCCTCGACCTCGAACTCGATGCCGAAGGGCTCCGTCGGCGGTTTTTTCGTCCGCCGGCGGCCGAAGCGTTCTTTCCATTCCGCCGCCGAACGGTACGACAGCATGCCGAGCTTGCGCGCATCGCGCATGCCGGCAATGGGTGGCTCGGCCGGCGGATAGTACCCGCCACGCCACGCCGGATCGCTGCGGATCATCTCGCGTTGCAGCGAATGCACGGCGATCGTCAGCGGTTGTGAATAGCCGCCGGTCGAGATCAGGATGAGATGATCGGTGCTACCTGGAAACTGCAGCACGTAGGCGAGCGCCGACATGCCGCCAAGCGACGGGCCGATGACCGCGTGCAGGTGGTCGATCCCGAGCTTCCCAAGCGCAGCCTGTGCCGTTGCCGCGATGTCTTCGATAGTGAGTTCGGGAAAATCGATTTGCCAGGGCTTGTCGCCAGCTGGATTGATCGACGCAGCACCGGTCGAGCCAAAGCAACTGCCGAGCGAGTTGACGCAGATAATGAAAAACCGGCTGCTGTCGATCGGTTTGCCCGGTCCGACCATCGGTTCCCACCAGCCGGGCGCCGGATCGGTCGGTGCCGAGGCGGCATGCGCATCCGGCGACAGGCCGGTCAGGATCAGAATCGCGTTGCTCTTGTCAGCATTCAATTCGCCCCAGGTTTCGTAGGCGATATCAACGGCCGGCAGGACGCCGCCGCGGCGCATGCGGTAGGGCTCGTCCAGAGTTACGACTTGTCGATTGTTGTTCACTTGGTTTTGGCGCCGCTGCGATCAAAACGGGAGATTGTGCAGAAACAGCCCTGCTATTGCCAGTTGAGCGCTACTTTTTGGTGCGCTTCACGTGCCGTTTGAGCCGCTTTTTCTTTTCGACCTGCCGCGGCGTCAGCTTGTTACGCCTGCCAGCGTAGGGATTCTCGCCGCTCCGGAATTCGATTCTGACCGGCGTGCCGTGGAGCCTGAAGTGCTCGCGAAACGCGTTGACGAGATAGCGCCGGTAGGTATCCGGCACCGCGCCCGTCTGGTTGCCGTGCACCACGATCAGCGGCGGACAGCGTCCGCCCTGGTGTGCATAGCGCAGCTTGATGCGCCGCCCGCGAATCAGCGGCGGCGGATGCGCGGTGACGGCATCGCTGAGCACCTGCGTCAATTCGTTTGTATTCAGATCCGCCTCGGCCGCGCGCCGCGCCTCGTCCACGGAACCGAACAACTCACCGACACCGCTGCCGTGCAGGGCGGAAATGAAGTGAATCCGGGCGAAGTTCAGAAACGGCAGCTTGACGTCGATCAGCCGGCGCACTTCGTTGCGCTGGTT
Organism: Gammaproteobacteria bacterium; assembly: GCA_035701285.1. GTDB lineage: Bacteria > Pseudomonadota > Gammaproteobacteria > Natronospirales > DASSBR01 > DASSBR01. The sequence goes on from DASSNT010000085.1 coordinate 10,972, forward strand.
GGCATCCAGCCCATCCCACTTGTTGATACCGATCACTGCCGCGCGGCCGCGTTCGAGCGCCAGGCCCAGCAGCGACACATCCTGATCGGTCACACCTTCCTGCGCGTCGATCAGCGCAATCACGACCGCGGCGCGGTCGATCGCCTGCAGGGTTTTGACGATGCTGAACTTCTCGATCGCCGCCTGCACTCGGCTGCGCCGTCGCACACCGGCCGTGTCGATCAGCGTATAACGCTGCCCGCCGCGCTCAAGCTCGATCGCGATGCTGTCGCGCGTCGTGCCGGGCTCGGCGGAAGCGACGACACGCTCGTCGCCCAGCAGCCGATTGATCAAGGTCGATTTGCCGACATTAGGCCGGCCGATAATCGCAATCGCCGGCGCAGCCTCATCCTCAGGCTCCGCCTCGACCTCCGGCAAATCGGCGAGCACCGCCTCGACCAGCGCCTCGACGCCGCGCCCGTGCGCTGCCGCAATAGCCCACGGCGCACCGAGCCCCAACGCATGAAATTCCGCCACAGCGAGATCCGCCGCCACGCCCTCGGTCTTGTTCACGGCCAGATAAACCGTTTTGCCGGCACGCCGCAGTTCAGCCGCAATCCGCTCATCCGCGGACGTCAGCCCGGCACGACCATCGACAAGAAAGACAATCTCGTCCGCCTCGGCCACCGCCCGTCGCGTCTGGCGCGCCATCAGCTCGGCCAGCGTATCCGCCTCGGCTTCAAGACCCCCGGTATCGATCACGACGTAACGCCGTGACCCGACGAGACCGTACCCGTACTGCCGATCGCGAGTCAGCCCGGGCTCATCGGCGACAAGCGCATCCCGGCTACGCGTCAGCGCATTAAATAATGTCGATTTCCCGACGTTAGGTCGGCCAACAAGAGCAATAACGGGCAACATATCTATCTCTTAGCCGGCCACGACGGCCGGCTCTTATTCCCGCGATTTGAGCGCAGCCGAAGATCGGGCGAAAAAAGGGGGAAACAAGGAGCGGTGTCCGAGCGCAGGGACGCGCGAGTTCTGCTCCGGCCCGCTTTTTTCGCCCGATCTTCGGGAAGTCCAAGGTGCAGGGATGCACTTTGGACCAAGCTCCATGAGCAATGGCTTTGGTTACTTTCCCCGCAAGGAAAGTAACTCGTCGCAGGGGGCCGAAACCCCCGGCTGAATCAATCCGCCGCCGAAGGCGGTACCAATTCAAGGCGCCTCGGGAAATCGATAAGCAACCAGATCGCCATCATCACTCAAAACCAGCAAAGTATCCCCCGCCACCACAGGCGCCGCAGAAATCCGATCCGAATCCGCCTGCACCCGGGCCACCAATTCCCCGGTCTTCTGCGACAGAAAATGAACGTAGCCGTCCAGGTCCCCCACCGCAACAGTCCCGTGGAACGGCGCAGGCCGCGTCAAAAACCGCGCCCGCATCGCCGGCTGCTGCCAGACTTTGTCCCCGCTCGCCGCATTCAGCGCATGCACCACGCTGTGCTGGTCGGTCACGTAAATTCGGCTGTCACCGTAGCTGACGCCGTTATAGCTCGACATCGGCACGTTCCACAGCGGCTGGCCACCACTGGCGGTCAGCGCCGCCAGCTTGCCCTGGTACGTCACTGCGTAAACGATGCCGAAATGAGCGACAGGCCGGCCGTCCAGGTCCACCAGTTGCTGCAGTTCGTTATCGCCGTTGGGTTGGGCGATGACCGTCTGCCAGAGTACCTGCCCGTTTTGCAGCGACACCGCCAGCAGCGAGCCGTCGTCGAAACCCGCGTAAACGACGCCGCCCTCGATAACCGGGGCCGCATCGCCGCGCAGGCTCAGCCTCGGTACGTCGCGCGACAGCGCCCATAGCTGGTGGCCGTCCGCCGCCGACAGCCCGAACAGCCCGCCGGCGCCGGTTCGCACCACGACGACACCGTCGTCCACGGCCGGCGCGGTGATGACCGCTCCATCCACGTAGTGCTTCCACAGCTGGCGACCGTCTTCGGTGCTCAGCGCCTCCACGTAGCCTTCGGTCGAGCCGACGGCAACGATATTTTCGCCAACGCCGGGACCGCCGCCGGCATGGAAATCCGTGTCGACTTCCCAGATGCGGGCGCCGTTCTTCACGTCCCAGGCGCTGACCTGGCCGTTGCGGCCGACGCCGAACACGCGGCTATCGTCAACCGCCGGCACCAGCCCGAGCAGCATTTCATTCTCGCCGCTGCCGACGCTGGCGCTCCAGACTTCGTTGACCTGCACCTTGGGCGCGAACTGGACCAGCGGGGCCGGCGGCTCCGTATTGTCCTTTGCGCCGCATGCTGCGAGCGCGAGTGCCGCGGCCGCTATAACCAGAATTCGTTTCATGATTTGCCGTTGCTGGCGGGTTCGGCGGTGCTCGCCGTGCTCCGCAGTTTCAGTTCGAGCAGCGTCGTGTCGCCCATCTCGTCGGTATGCGACGCCAGCGCCGCCTGGTAAGCCTCGTGCGCCTTGGCCAGGTCGCCGAGCGACCGCCACGCGTCGCCGCGCACTTCGGCATAGAGCGATTCGAACCCGCCCGGCTTCACTGCGGACAAGGTCGCAAGCGCTGCCTTCGCCTGATCGTTCGCAATCTGCACCCGTGCGAGCCGCAGCCGCGCGAGCCGTGCAAGACTGTCGTCATCAGCATTATCGACCACCCACTGCAGGTGGCTGGCGGCTTTATCGGGCTGGTTCGCGGTCACTTCACCGCTGGCAAGACCCAGTGCCGCCTGCGCGGCATACGGCGTGTCGCCGTAATTGGAGATCAGGTTCTTGCCCACGGCTTCCGCGGCGCCTTCTTTGGCGGCCGGCTGATTCAGCGCCTGTTCGAACTGAACGTAAAGCGTCGAGGCTTCAAGCTCCCGCTGCGCCTGGGAATGTTCCCACCAGCGCCAGCCACCGATAATCGCGAGGCCGATCACCAGGCCGGCGATGATGAACGTGCCGTTCGCCCTCCACCAGCCTTTGACCTTTTCCCACTGCTCTTCGTCGGAAATGTAACCGTCTGTCACGGATTGTGTCTCCTGAGTGTCTTGAGTTCGTCTGCCAGGGCCGACCACGGTATCGGCCGCTGCGGTTCATCGGTTCGCAGCGGCTTGAGCGTCGCCGATTCGTTCGCCACTTCGTCATCGCCGAGAATAAGTGCGAAGCGCGCGCCGCTGCGGTCGGCCTTCTTGAGCTGCGATTTGAAGGAGCCGCCACCGCAGTGCAGCACCAGATCGATATCCGGCAGCGCATCGCGAAGTTGCGCCGACAGTCGGAAGCCTGCGCGTTCGGCCTTCTCGCCAACCCGCACCAGGTAGGCCTCCGGCGCGCGCGGCGTGACATCAACGCCCTCCTCGGCCAGCAGTGCAATCAGCCGCTCGACGCCCAGCGCCCAACCGATCGCCGGTGTCGGCCGCCCGCCCAGCTGTTCGACCAGCGCATCATAGCGGCCGCCGGAGCAAATCGCATCCTGCGCACCAAGGCGATCGGTGACCCACTCGAACACGGTGCGGCTGTAGTAATCGAGGCCGCGTACCAGGCGCGGATTAACCTCGTACCCGATGCCGACATCATCCAGCAGTTCGCGCAAGCGCGCGAAATGGTCGCGCGACTCGGCATCGAGATAATCATGCAAACCGGGCGCGACGGCAATCACCGGTGCCAGTTCCGGATCCTTGCTGTCCAGCAGCCGCAGCGGATTGAGTTCGAGCCGCTTGAGCGCCTCGGCGTCGAGCTTGCCCCGATGGTCGTTGAAGTACTCGACCAGCACGTCGCGATACGCGGCGCGCGCCTCCGTGGTGCCGAGCGAATTCAGCTGCAGGCGCGCATGGCGAATGCCCAGCCGCGCCCACATCCGCGCCGACATCGCGATCAGTTCGGCATCGATATCCGGCCCTTCGAAACCGTAGGCTTCCGCGCCGATCTGGTAGAACTGGCGGTAGCGTCCCTTCTGCGGCCGCTCGTGGCGGAACATCGGCCCGGCGTACCAGAGGCGCTGCGTCTGGTTGTAAGTCAGGCCGTGCGTCAGCGCCGCACGCACGCAACCGGCGGTCGCTTCGGGCCGCAAGCTTAACGACGCGCCGTTGCGATCCTCGAAGGTATACATTTCCTTCGAAACGATGTCGGTCGCCGCACCGATCGAGCGCGCGAACAGGTCGGTGCTCTCGACCACCGGCACGCGAATTTCGCGATAGCCGTGGTTCTCGAGCACGCCGCGAATCGCATCTTCGACGTACTGCCAGACGTGGCTTTCCTCCGGCAGAATGTCATTCATGCCGCGGATGGGTTGGATGCGACTCATGCTCACCGTTTCGAGGGGTTATCGGCGTAGGCCGGATTGTCTCCGAGCTTGTGAATCGTGAAGCGCGCAGTTTCGTCCGAACGCGTGTACTCTTCCGTACCGATGACGTTGCCCGCCGTCAGTACCCGCACATGGCGCGCGTTGCCGAGAAACACGCTCAATGGCGGCTGCCCCGTAATGTAAAGCGTCTCACCCTGCTGTGCGAGGCCGTAATACAGTCGCTTGCCGCTGGCATCATCGACCTCCACCCACGAATCGCCCGTCAGGCGCAGCGCGATCGGCAAGCCGCCCTGCGCCTCGGCCTGGCGGAGATTCGCCATCGTCTGCGCTTCCGGCGTCATGACCGCCGGATTCGAAGTCGGTGTCGCCGCGGGCGCAGTCGGTGATTTCGTAGTCGCCGTTGCTGCTGGCGCTTCGTCAGCAGCGCCTGGGGCGGCGTTCTGGTCTCGCGATCCAGCGAGACCTGCCGCGGAATTCGTGCTGCGTGGCATCGGTGCCGTGGCGATACCGACTGTTTGCGCTTGCGGCAGCGGCATTAGTCCCTGGGCCCGCCCGCCATTCCGCGCATCCGATTCCGCCGCCGTCTGCTGCGTTGCCGGCTGTGGCTGCACGACCCCGCCGACCTCAGGCCGGTGCGCCGTGCGGACAAGATCCGAAAGCTGGTCGGTCTGATAGAGCCAGTAGCCGATGGCAGCGACGATCAGCGCCAGCACGATCCATGCGATGCGCGAACCCCAACCGCCGTGCTCATCCATCCTGACGCCGCGCGCGCCGCGTGCCGGTAGTTCCGGCGGCGCCGTCCGTTCCAGCACCTCGTAGGCGGCAATGATTTCGGCCGGGTCGATCTTCACCAGCCGCGCGTAGTTGCGCAGGTGACCTTTGACAAAAATCGGCGCACCGAGCGAATCGAAGTCGCCGGCTTCGAGCGCATGCACCACCGACTGGTCGAGATTCAGCGCCTGTGCGACCTGTGCTTCGCTCAGGCTCACCCGTTCGCGGCCGGCGCGCAAGCGCTGACCAATCGGCAGCGAATCGTCGGCTTCGGGGCGGTCGTCCGCGCCGGGCGACCCTTTGGTGGCGTCAGCGGCCATCGCGCATCATCTTGCTGGCCAGCGTCGCCTCGGCCGAACGCGGAAAGCGCGCCATCAGCCGGCGCGCGAATTTCTGCGCTTCGGCGTCAGCGCCCAGCGCCTTCTCGGTGCGCGCCGCCAGCCATAAAACGCCTGCCTGCGGCTCGCGAGCGTGCGCCATGAACCGCTGCAGAAACGCTCGCGTTTGCAGGTACTTGCCTTCGTCGTAGCTGAGCCGCGCGAGCTGCCATAAGGCTTCCGCGTAATCCGGCTCGACCTGCAGCGCACGGCGAAAATCGGCCTCGGCCTTGTCCTTCTCATTGATCTTGAGCAGGCAAATACCGGCGTTGGTGTACGCCGCCTCGGCCGTGGTGTAATCCGGGTCGCGCGCCGCCGCAAGGAAATGGGCTTCCGACTCGGCGACCCGATCGTGACGGCAGAGAAATACGCCGTAGGCGTTCTGCACCTTGGGGTCGTGCGGCGCGATGTCGAGCGCGCGCTGGTAATAGCGCGTGGCGAGATCGGTGTTGCCGCGGCGTTCGTACAGCCGTGCGATCGCCGTGTTCGCGGACGGCAGGTTTGGATCCTGCCGAAGCGCTCGCTGCAGCTTATGGAGTGCCAAGTCGAGCCGCCCCTGCTGCATGTAGGCGACGCCGAGCCGGACATTGAAGCGTGCCGCCTGCTTGGGCTGCGCCCGGTCTTCCGTCGGCGTTGTGCTGACGCAGCCGGCAACCAGCAGCGCCGCCGACATCGCGGCGGCAACAAGGCGAATTCTCATGCGCGCGCCTCCATTTCGGCCGTCCGTTCGCGAGCTATCCGGTGGCGTTCCCGCCGCCGGCTCTTGTCATCCACCCGCCCGGCAAGCTGGCCGCAGGCGGCATCAATGTCGTCGCCGCGGGTGCGCCGGGTGATCGTCAACACGCCGCGCGCCATCAGCACGTCGCGGAAACGGTCGATAACCGGCCGCGGCGAACGCTTGTAGCGCGTCTCGGGAAACGGGTTGAACGGAATCAGGTTGACCTTGCAAGGCAGCCCGGCGAGCAGCGCCGCCAGTTCATGTGCGTGCTTTTCGCTGTCGTTGACGCCATCGAGCATGACGTATTCGATGGTGACGTGCCGATGCGGCTGCGCAGAGATGTAGCGGTGGGCCGACGCCATCAATTCGGCGATCGGATATTTGCGGTTGATCGGCACCAGAATGTCGCGCAGCGCATCATTCGGCGCGTGCAGCGACAGGGCCAGCGCGACATCGCAATCGTTGGCCAGGCGGTCGAGCGCGGGCACGAGCCCGGACGTGCTGACGGTCACGCGGCGCTTTGACAGGCCGTAGCCGAGGTCGTCGAGCAGAATGCGGACTGCCGGTACCAGCCGGCGGTAATTCGCCAGCGGCTCGCCCATGCCCATGAACACGATGTTGGTAACCGGCCAGCCGCCGTCCGGCCGCCGGCCCAGCAGGCGGTTGGCGGTCCACACCTGGCCGATGATCTCGGCCGTTTCCAGGTTGCGGTTGAAGCCCTGCTGCGCGGTCGAGCAGAACGCGCAATCGAGCGCGCAGCCGACCTGCGACGAGATGCACAGCGTGCCGCGGTCGGGCTCCGGAATGAATACGGTTTCGATGCCGTTGGTGGCGTCCATCGAGAACAGCCACTTGTGCGTGCCATCGGCCGAACGCTGCTCGGACGACGGCTCCAGGCCGCGGATTTCGGCGCAGGCGTTGAGCTTTTCGCGCAACGCCTTGCCGAGATCGGTCATCGCATCGAAATCGTCGACGCCCCGGTCATAAATCCACTTCATGACCTGGCGTGCGCGAAACGGCTTCTCGCCCAGCGTGACGAAAAACGCCTCGAGCCCGGAGCGATCCAGGCCGAGGAGATTGGTTTTAACGTCGCGCACCATTACGGGTTAGCGCGTCCGGGCGCAAATCTCCGTTTCGGCAAAGAAGAACGCGATTTCGTTGCGAGCGGTGTCGGGGCCGTCAGAGCCGTGGACAACATTCTCGTCGATTGTTTCGGCGAAATCGGCGCGAATCGTGCCGGCGTCGGCCTCGGCCGGGTTGGTCGCACCCATCACTTCGCGATTCTTCGCAATGGCGCCCTCGCCTTCCAGCACCTGCACCATCACCGGGCCGGAGGTCATGAATTCCACCAGCGCGGTGAAAAACGGCCGCTCGCGGTGCACGGCGTAGAACTGCTCGGCTTCGCGGCGCGACAGATGCAGCATTTTCGCCGCGACGACCTTCAGGCCTTTCTTCTCGAAGCGCGCGTAGACCTCGCCGATGATGTTCTTGGCGACGCCGTCCGGCTTGATGATGGAGAGGGTCCGTTCGATGGCCATGAATGCTCCCTTGGGAATAGAGTAAAGAACCCGCTCATGCGGGTCCGGGTAAACGCTCGATTTTACTGGCCTGCGCAGCGCCAGGCAAACGGATTCTGCCGCCGGCGGACCGTCAAACGCTGAAACTTTCCCCGCAGCCGCACTCGTCCTTGACGTTCGGATTGCGGAATTTGAACGCCTGGTTCAGCCCCTCGCGCACGAAGTCGACCTCGACACCGTCCAGCATCGCCAGGCTCTTGCGGTCGACCACGATCCGCACGCCTCGCTCCTCGAACACGGTGTCGTCGGCGCCGGTTTCGCGGGCGTAGTCGATCGCGTACGCGTAGCCCGAGCAGCCGGTCTTGCGAACACCCAGCCTCAGGCCGACGGCGCCGGGCTGTTTCGCCATGTAGCCGCGAACGCGTTCCGCGGCGGATTCGGTCAATGTGATGGCCATTCCTTCGTTCACCTCATCTCAATCGCTGCCCTGATGGCATCTTCCACAACCAGCGCGACGCCGGTCTGCTCGACCGGAAATGCCAGTGCGTCCGCCAGCTCTCGCCCGGTAGGCACCGCCTGGGACTCCGCCGGCTGTCCGGTCACCCGCTCCGCGGCCAGCGAACAGGCCGCAATCGCATACGGCGAGCCGAAGACCTGATAGCCGGCGTTGGCGATGCGCCCGTCGACGACATCGACCTGGAACCGCACCAGGGTGCCCAAGCGCCGCGACCCCGCGGTGCCGGTACGCACCGCGGCCCCACCGATCGCACCCGCGTGCCGCGGGCGCCGAAAATGATCCAGAATTTCCGGGCTATACATCCGTAAGCCCTTATTTTATCAGACTTTAGCTGTGGCCATCGGCGGCGCCAGCGACCGGAGCTGGCTCACAGCCTGGCTGACAGTTTCGATCGCCCCGTCGACGTCGGCTTCGGTCGAAAACCGACCCAGGCTGAAGCGCAGGCTGCTTTCGGCCAGCGTGGCGTCGCGGCCCAGCGCGCGCAGCACATAAGACGGCTCCCGCTTGGCCGAACTGCACGCCGAGCCGGTCGAGATCGCGAGGCCGTCGACCGCCAGCAGCAGGCTTTCGCCCTCGACCCCGTCAAAGCTGACGTTGAGTATCCCGCAGACGCGCTGCGTCGGGTGGCCGTTGACCTGGGTGCCGGGCAGCTTCGACAGGCCGCTCCACAAGCGTTCGCGGAGCCGGCTGATATGGTCCGCCTCGGCCGCGAGCTCGTCGCACGCCAGCGCGCAGGCTGCGCCCATGCCGACGATCTGGTGGGTCGCCAGCGTGCCCGAACGCATGCCACGCTCCTGGCCGCCGCCGAACATGATTGGCGCGAGCCGCGCCAGCGGCCGCTGGCGCACGAACAGCGCGCCCGCACCCTTTGGCCCATAAATCTTGTGCGCGGAAAACGACATCAGGTCCACCGGCAGTTCAGCCAGATCGATCGGCAGCTTGCCGAGGCTCTGCGCGCCGTCGACGTGCATCAGCACGCCGCGCTCGCGGGCCAGCGCGCCGATCGCCGCGATGTCGTTATAGACGCCGATTTCGTTGTTGACGTGCATCACCGAGCACAGCACCGTGTCGTCGCGAAGTGCCTCGGCAAAACGCGCCGGCTGCAGCACGCCGTCGGCATCCGGTTCGACGTACGTGATTTCGTAACCGTCGCGCGCCAGCGCGCGGCAGGTATCCAGCACGGCGGCATGTTCGATGCGCGACGTGACAATGTGCCGGCCTTCGTGCGAGGCGGCCGCGCCGCGCAGCGCCAGGTTGATCGATTCAGTCGCGCCCGAGGTAAAGACGATTTCCGGCGGGGTGGCGCCGATCAGCGTCGCGACTTCGCCGCGCGCCTTTTCCACTGCCGCGCGCGCGGCGCGGCCGGCATCGTGGTGAATCGAGGCCGGGTTGCCAAAAACGCCATCGGCGGTCAGGCATTCGCACATGCGCTCGGCGACCCGCGGATCGACCGGGGTGGTCGCCGCATAGTCCATGTAGATTGCAGTCTTGCTCATCAGCTGCTGTCTCTCCCCTCTGGCCCGACAGTATTGTACGTCCAACGCTTCATTCGCGCGGCTCGACCGCGCGCAATATGCCGCGCAGGATATTGATCTCGTTCTGGTCCGGCCGCGCGCGGTTGAACAGCCGCCGCAGGCGGCGCATCAGGTGGCGCGGATTGGCCGGATCGAGAAAGCCGCTGGCGAGCAGTACGCGCTCCAGGTGCTCGTAGAAACGCGCCATGTCGTCGGCGCCCGCGGCCGGCGCTTCTCCGGTCTCGGACCGTTCGCCGCCGGCCTGGTTCAACGCAACGCGAATCTCGTAGCACAGCACCTGGACGGCCGCGGCCAGGTTCAGCGAGCTGTAATCGGGATTGGCCGGAATCGTGACGCGGTAATGGCAGCGGTCGACATCCTCGTTGGAAAGCCCGGTGCGTTCGGGGCCGAATACCAGCGCAACATCGCCCTCAGCCGCCTCGGCGACCAGTTTTTCAGCCGCCGGACGCGGCTCAAGCGCCGGCCAGTCCAGCGTGCGAGGACGCGCCGTGGTGCCAAGCACCAGACGACACCCTGTCAACGCCTCGTCGAGCGTGTCGACGTGCTGCGCCGCGGCCAGCACGTCAGTCGCGCCGGACGCGCGGGCGGTGGCAACCTCGTCGACATCACAACGCGCCGCCACCAGCCACAGGCGCGCGAGACCCATCGTCTTCATTGCCCGCGCGACCGCGCCGACGTTGCCGGAATGCGTCGTGCCGACCAGCACGATACGAACGCGCTCGGCCGGATTCGCGCCGGAATCTGGTATGCTTTCCACCTTCATTCAGTCAAACCTTTCCGGAATTATCATGGCTCTCCCGCCATTATTGAACATCGCCGTTCACGCCGCGCGGCGCGCCGGCGATTTGATCGTCCGCCACCTCGACCGCCTCGACAGCCTCAACGTCGAAGCCAAGGGCCGCAACGACTTCGTCAGCGAAGTCGACCGGCTGGCCGAGCAGGACATCATCGAAACCATTCGCCGGAACCATCCGGACCATGCAATCCTCGCCGAGGAAAGTGGCCGGCAGGATACGGATTCGGATTACGTCTGGATCATCGATCCGCTCGACGGCACCACCAACTTTCTGCACGGCTTTCCGGTGTTCTCCGTGTCGATCGCGCTGAAGCTGCGCGGGCGGCTGGAACACGGCGTCATTTACGACCCGCTGCGCCAGGAACTGTTTACCGCCAGCCGCGGCGGCGGCGCGCAGCTCGATGGCCGGCGCATTCGCGTCGGCTCCCGGCGCGCGCTCCACGGTTCGCTGATCGGCACCGGCTTTCCGTTCCGCGGCGTCGAACATCTCGACGGCTATTTTCGCATGCTGAACACGATCGTTCGTGAAACGGCCGGCGCGCGGCGCGCAGGCTCCGCGGCGCTGGATCTTGCCTATGTCGCGGCCGGCCGTCTCGACGGGTTCTTTGAACTGGACCTGAAGGAATGGGACGTGGCGGCCGGCACGCTGCTGATCCAGGAAGCCGGCGGCCTCGTCGGCGCGCCGGACGGCGGCGCCGAAGTCACGTCGCAGGGCGACATCATGGCGGCCAATCCGCGGTTGTTCAAAATGATGGCGCAGGCGTTGCGGGCGGATTACCGGGAGATTCGGGGTTCGGGGCTCGGGGTTCGGGGTTCGGGGTAAGATCTTCTTCATCTTCCCGACTCCCGAACTCCGATTTCCGAATCCCGCTCTTCACGGCATATCGTCGACGAGGTCTTCCTTCTTTTTGATCATCAGATCCTGCTTGCTGACGCCCAGCATCAGCGCGGTGCCGCTCGCGATGTAAATCGACGAGTAGGTGCCGATGAGGATGCCGACGAACAGCGCCAGCGCAAAGCCAAAGAGGACCGGGCCGCCCACAATAAGCATTGCGATGACGACCAGTTGCGTGAGCCCGGAAGTCATGATCGTGCGTGACAACGTCTCGTTGATCGCTGCATTGACGATCTCGCGTGCGCTGGCACGGCGCTTTTTGCGGAAGTCTTCGCGGATGCGGTCGAACACCACGACCGTGTCGTTGACGGAATAACCCAGCACGGCCAGCACCGCTGCCAGCACCGTCAGGTCGAACTGGAAGCGGAAAATCGAGAAAAAGCCGATGACGAAGACGAGATCGTGGAACGTGGCCGCGATCGCGCCGACCGCCAGGCGCCACTCGAACCGGAACCACAGGTAAATCAGCATCAGCGCCAGCGTCACCAGAATGGCCGTAATGCCCTTGGCGGCCAGCCCGCTGCCCACCTGCGCGCCGACGACCGTGGGCGCCTGAGTCAGTTTCGCGTCGGGCGCGATCTTGTGCAGCACGGCCATGACGCGCTCGCCGATGCCTTCGGCCTCGGCCTCGCTCCGCGCCCGCATGTTGATACGCACGTCCTGCGGCGTCCCGAACTGCTGCGCGGTCGCATCCGGAAAACCGCCCTGGCGCAGCGCGTCGCGAACGTCCGTCACGTTGGTCGCACCGGGGAAATGCACTTCCGCTACGACGCCGCCGGTAAAGTCGATGCCGAGGTTAAGCCCCTGCACCCCCAACGAAACAATCGCGATGATAAAAACCACTATCGACGCGATCAGCGCCGGCTTGCGCACGGCCATGAAGTCGATGTGGGGAATACGTTTGAAAAATTCCATAGCTGTTTCCTGACGCGCTCAGTGGCCTTGCAAGGTAATATTGCCGTGTTCAGAACGCCTATGCGCTTCAAGCACAAGGCGCGCGACCGCGGCATAGCCGTAGCTCTGGCAAGGGAGCGCAACGCGGTGATTGGAGCGCATAGGCGTTCCCGATATATAGTCGCGGCATTGATGGGCGAGACTGCCCGCGCCCGTGGACAGCGTTGCACCGCTTGGCAAGGGCACGCCATTGCCTGCGCGGTGCGCCTTGCCACGAACGCGGGCAGTCTCGCTGAACACGGCAATATTATCTTGCAAGGCCACTATACCAGCAGCTTCTTGACGCGCTTGCCGCCGTAAATCAGATTGACGATCGCGCGGGTGCCGACGATCGCGGTGAACATCGACGTCATGATGCCGAGCGACAGCGTCACGGCAAAGCCTTTCACCGGGCCGCTACCGAACATGAACAGGATTACGCCGGCAATCAGCGTGGTGATGTTGGCGTCGGCAATGGTCGAGAACGCGCGCTCGTAGCCGCCGTAAATGGCCGCCTGCGGGCTCGAGCCGTTGCGCAGCTCTTCGCGGATGCGTTCGTAAATCAGCACGTTGGCGTCAACGGCCATACCGACCGTCAGCACGATACCGGCGATGCCCGGCAGTGTCAGCGTCGCCTGCAACAGCGACAGCAGCGCAACCACCAGCACCACGTTCATCAGCAGCGCGATGTCGGCGAACAGGCCGAATACCTTGTAATACAACGCCATAAACACGACGACGGCGATGAACCCGAGCACCAGCGACTGCATGCCGCGCTCGATATTCTTCGCGCCCTGGCTCGGACCGACAACCCGCTGGCCGACGACATCCATCGGCACGGCCAAAGCGAATTTGAGCTGCGTGGCGAGCTGCGTCGCTTCGTTTTGGGTCTGGCCGGAGATCTGGAAGCGGTTACTGAACACGCCCTGGATGGTCGCGACGCTGATCACGCTCTCGACCTTGTGATGCTCCCGGACGGTTTCGCCGTTCACTTCGCGCTCGGTCGTCCGATCCTGGATCAGCACCACTGCCATTGGCTTGCCCAGATTCTTGCGGGTGACGTCGAGCATGCGCGAGCCGCCTTCGGAATCCAGGTTGACGTTGACAACCCAGTCGGCGCCCTGCGGATTGGGGCCGGGGCTTGCGTCGACCAGGTTCTTGCCGCTGGCGATGACGTCGCGCTTCAGCAGCACCGGCTGGCCGCTCGGCGTATCCCGATACAACTCCGCGTTCAGCGGCACGTGGCCGCTCTGCGCCGCCATGATTGCGCTGTCAGTTGTATCGACCAGCCGGAACTCGACTGTCGCCTTGGCGTGCAGCCGCTCCTTCGCCTGGGCAATATCCTGAACGCCGGGCAGCTCGACCACAATCTGGTCGCGGCCCTGACGCTGAATCAGCGGCTCGGCGACGCCGAGATCGTTCAAGCGGTTGCGAAGCGCAGCGATGTTCTGATCCACCGCGCCGGTGCGCAGCGCCGCAACCTTGGCCTCCGGAACCCTTACCACCAGCGCCGGATCGCCGTCGATGCGCGTTTCCGTCAATGTAACGTCGTTCAGCAGCCGATCATTGATGATGTTTCGCGCCTTTGCGCGAGTTGCCGCGTCGTGGAACCGGACGTCAATCTGGTTTCCCTGGCGTCGCACGGCCGCCTGACCCGGCCCCAACTCTTCGTTGATCCAGTCTTGGATATCCGCGCGATAGCTGTTCAGTGCCTGATCGACGGCTGCCTCGATGTCCACCTGCAACAGGAAGTGGACGCCGCCGCGCAAATCGAGACCCAGATTCATCGGCTGCAAGCCCAGCGCCTGCACCCAGTCGGGCGTGCTCGGCGCGAGGTTCACGGTGACGGCATAGTTGTCACCCAGCGCCTGCTTGATCGCCGCTTCGGCCTTGATCTGCGTCTCGGTGTCTTCAAAGCGCACCAGCACGTTGTCTTCCTGACGCTCGACCTTCTTGTAGGGCAGGCTCGCTTTATCGAGTGTCTGCTGGACGGTCGCGACGGTATTTTCCGGCAGCGACTGGTCGGTGGTCATCGACACCTGTATCGCCGGATCTTCACCGTAGACATTGGGCAGCGCCAGCAACAGGCCGACGGCCACGACGACGATCAGCAGGATGTATTTCCAGGCTGGATATTGATTCATGATGTTGGCTTACTTACGCGTTCTTCATCGTGCCTTTCGGCATCAGTGCGGATACCGAATTGCGCTGCACCTTCAGCTCGACGCCGTCGGCGACCTCCACCGTGAGGAATTGTTCACCGACCTGCGTCACGCGGCCGAGTACGCCGCCGCCGATGACGACTTCGTCACCCTTCGCCAGTGCCTCGACCATCTTGCGGTGCTCTTTCTGCCGCTTCGATTGCGGACGCAACAGCAGGAAGTAGAAAGCGATGAAGATCAGGACCAGCAAGCCGATGTTCATCAGCCCGCCGGCAGCTCCGGCCTGAGGTGCACCGCCGGCGCCGCCAGCGGCCGCCGCGGCTCCGGCCGCCAGGACATCATTCAGGAAAGCTAAGCTCATATCGTCCTCGAAGAAATCGCAAGCCGCGTATTATGGCATAGGTAAACGCCCTACTCATGTCCTACCGCGCTTTCTATAGAAATCGGCGACGAATGGTTCCAGTTCGCCGGTTTCGATTGCCTCCCGAAGATTCGCCATCAGGCGCTGGTAGTAGTGCAGGTTATGTATCGTCGCCAGCCGCGGAGCGAGAATTTCGCCGCACCGGTCGAGATGGCTAAGATATGCGCCGCTGTAATGGCGGCAGGTATAGCAATCGCAGTCCGGATCAACCGGATTGGGATCGTCGCGCCAGCGGCTGTTGCGAATTTTGACGACGCCGCGGCTCGTATACAGATAGCCATTGCGCGCATTGCGCGTCGGCAGCACGCAGTCGAACATGTCGATGCCACGGCGCACTGCCTCGACGATATCCTCCGGCGTGCCGACGCCCATCAGGTAGCGTGGCCGCTCGGCCGGCATCGCCGGCTCGGTCGCATCGACCACTGCCCAGCGCTCCGCCGCGCTCTCCCCCACCGACAGCCCGCCGAGCGCATAGCCGTCAAAGCCGATCTCCGTCAGCCCTGCGAGCGACTCGGCGCGCAGCGCCGGGTACATTCCGCCCTGGACGATGCCGAACAGCGCCGCCGGGCTGGCGCCGTGCGCCTCGCGGCAGCGCCTGGCCCAGCGCAACGACAACTCCATCGACGCGCGCGCTTCGGCTTCAGTTGCCGGGTAGGGCGTGCATTCGTCGAAAATCATGACGATGTCGGAACCGAGTTTGTGCTGCACCGCGATCGCTTCCTCCGGTCCGAGGAACACCGGATCGCCGTTTACCGGCGAGCGAAAATGCACGCCCTGCTCCGTGATCTTGCGCAGCTCCGCCAGGCTGAACACCTGGAAGCCGCCCGAATCGGTCAGAATCGGCCCGTCCCAGTGCATGAAATCGTGCAAATCGCCGTGGCGGGCAATGATGTCGGTGCCGGGCCGCAGCATCAGGTGGAAGGTGTTGCCGAGAATAATTTGCGCACCGATGCTCTTCAGCTCCTCCGGCGTCATCGCCTTGACGGTGCCGTAGGTGCCGACCGGCATGAACGCCGGTGTCTCGACCGTACCGCGGTCGAAGATCAGCCGACCGCGGCGGGCGCGGGCGTCGGTGTTTGCAAGTTCGAATTTCATCGCCCCGAAGCCGATGGTGTCAGAAACATCGCATCGCCGTAGCTGAAGAAACGATAACGTTCTGCGACGGCATGACGGTACGCCGCGAGCACGTAGTCGCGACCGGCGAAGGCCGAGACCAGCATCAGCAGCGTGGACTCCGGCAGATGGAAGTTGGTGATGATCGCGTCCACGACATTGAACTGGAAGCCGGGATAGATGAACAGGCGCGTGTCGCCGGAAAACGGCTTCAATTCACCGCTGCCGGCGGCTGTTTCCAGGCTGCGCACGGCGGTCGTACCAACGGCGACAACCCGACCGCCACGTTCACGCGTAGCGGCCACTGCCGCGCAAACCGCTTCCGGCACGATGGCGCACTCGGCGTGCATTTGATGTTCGCGCACATCGTCGGCACGCACCGGCTGAAATGTTCCCGCACCCACATGCAGCGTCACGTGAGCACGTTCGACGCCGCGGGCCGCCAATGCGTCAAGCAGCGCATTATCGAAATGCAATCCGGCGGTCGGGGCGGCGACCGCGCCGGCCTCGCGCGCGTAAACCGTCTGGTACCGTTCGCGGTCGAGCGCCTCGTCCGCGCGGTCGATGTAAGGCGGCAGCGGCACGTGCCCGCACCGTTCCAGCAATGCCGCGACGTCGTCAGCCTCGAATCGGTACAGAGCGTCTTCGCGTCCGGTCACGGTCACTTCATCGCCGCCGTCGAAGACGACGCAGCCGCCGGCCCTCAGCGGCTTGCTGACCCGTACGTGAGCGATGAATTCGCGCTCGGAAACAATGCGTTCAACCAGGATTTCGACAGCGCCCCCGGTGTCGGCCTTGCGGCCCAGCAACCGGGCCGGAATGACCTTCGTGTCGTTCAGCACCAGCAGGTCGCCGGGGTTCAGCAATTCGACCAGATCTGCAAACCGGCGATCGACAAATTCGCCGTTCCGCCCGTCGAGACACAGCAACCGGCTCGCGCTGCGCTCCGGGAGCGGGTAGCGGGCAATCAGCTCGTCGGGAAGGTCGTAATAAAAGTCGCGCCGGCGCATGGCGCGGGATGGTAGCAGCTTGACCGCCAGATCGTAAGCCGCCACCGCCGCGCCATGCGTCGACGCTGAACGCGAATAACCTTGGAATCCCCCTCTGGCTCCCCCTTCCTCGCTACGCGAGCAAAGGGGAGGACAAGAGCGTCTCTTGCACTCCCTTTTGCGGCCGCGGGCCGGAAGGGGGAGCGGGAGGGGGATTCTTACTCTTCTTTAGCCGCAGATTCCTCCTGCGGCAGCGCCACTGTAAGCTTTTGCTGCTTGCGATCGCGCATCACCGTCAGCTCGATCGTGTCGCCCGGCCTGTATGAACGCAAGATGCGCATCGCCTGCGTCGGGCTGCCCGGGGCGCGGCCGCCAATTGCCAGAATCACGTCACCGTCCTGCAGCTTGAGCGCTGCGTCATCCGGCGCGCGCACCACCAGCAAGCCGTCATGCGTACCGAAATACTGGCCAAGTCGCGGCGTGAGCGTGGCGAGCTCCATGTCGTTCCAGCGACTCGGCCAGCCGAACCAGTCGCCCCAGTCGCCCGCATCGCGCAAGCCCGCCACCGCCGCATGCGCCTTGCGAGCCGCCAGTTCAGCATGCCGCTCCATAATGTCGCCCTGGCGCTCGGCCCAGTTATTGAGCGATGCGAACAATTCCTTCGCCTGCAGGGTCGCGCGGTGGCTTTCACCGCCGCGCGTCCAGGTTACTTCGGTCCGGCTGCCCGGTTCGAGGGCATTCAGCACGCGTGAAAGCTTCTCCCGGTTGGCCTCGCCTTTGCCGACATCGATTCCGGCAACCGACTGCAGCGTATCGCCCGCCCGAATGCCTGCCTGGTCGGCTGCGCCGCCCGGCGTCACAGCCTGCACAGCCAGCCCGCCGTCGCGCGGCTCGCCTAGATTGATGCCGAGCCGCGCCCAGCCCATGCTCATGTTTATCTGCCACAGACCCTGCTTGAATTCGCGGTTGAACAGATCCATCGACAGTGCGGCAAACCGCGCGGCAGCTTCCTGCAGCGCCTGCTGCGCCTGGGCCAATTCCTGCTGTTGCTTCGCCCGAGCCTGCTCTGCCTGGTCCCGGGCCTGCTCCGCCCTGTCCCGCGCCTGCTCGATTTGCGCAGCCGGCCGTGGCGCTTCGGCCGCCATCGCGGCCAGCGGGGCAGCGGCCAGCGCTGCCAGTGCGATGAGCCCTGTGTATTTCATACTTGAATCTCCTGGTTTTACATCGAAGGCGCAAGCGCCTGCACATAACGAACCGTGACCAGCGAACGCATCAGATCGACCCGCTGGCTCCAAAGCTGACGCGCCTGCGCCGGCGCCATACCGCGCGCCGCCGCCTGGTTCAGCCGGTAATCGATCGAGGCCACGCCATCTTCAAGGTTAGCGATCGTGCCGGCCGCGCGGGCGCTCATCATCGCGTCGCGTCCGCGCAGAGCATCCAGGGTCGCCTCTAGCTGCGACGACTGGCGCTGCAGTGCTGCCAAGCTCGGCGCGCTGGTACTGGCGGTCTCGGTCAGCGCAGGTCTGTCAGCCGGGACTGTCGTAACGCCGCCAATTGTGGCCATCCAGGCACCGCCCGCGGCGAGCAGCATCGCAGCAGCCGTTCCCAGCGCCAGCCATCCACGGCGCGGCGCACGCCTTTCCGGCACGGCGGCCGCGGCTTCGATCCGCTCCCACACCCCGTCGGGGGCGGGAGCCGGCGGCAGCGCGCGCAGACGCTCGCGCACCGCCGCCAGTTCCCGGAGCTGATTGGCACAGTGATCGCACGAATCCACATGAACGCGGACATCGGCCGCGACCGGCTCGGCATCGCGTATTTTCAGTAAGTCAGTGATTGAGGGGTGCATGACCTCACCTCCTGATCGGATTCCGGTGCGCAGGCTTCCTTCAATGTGGCGTAGGCCCGCGCAAGCTGCGTCTTCGAAAAACTGGCGGTGCGGTTCATCAGCGCGCCGATCTCGCGATGGGTGTAGCCCTCGACGTCGTGCAACCAGACGACCGTTCGCGCCGTATCCGGGAGACGCGCGAGCAGGCGCTCCACTTCGACTTCCGCGGCGCCATCGGCGGACGCGCCGGCAAAGGCATCCAGCTCGACCGGCTCGCAATCATCCCGCAGGCGGCTCCACGCCGAGCGAAAGTGCATCAGGCACTTGCTGACCGCGATCCGCCGAATCCAGGGGCCGATTGCACCGTCGCCGCGATACTGTTTGATGCTCCTGATCACCTCGACGAACGTCTCCTGCAATACCTCTTCCGCCACCTCCCGCCGTGCCGTCAAGCGCCACGCCAACGTGTGCACGGGTGTCGCGAACGCCGCATACACCGCCGCGTGCGCTTCGCGCTTCCCGCGCCGCGCGTCTCTCAGCACCGCGTCTTCAATGGTTTGGTCGAATGAATTCGGCATAGTTATCT
>DASSNT010000086.1:0-4217 GCA_035701285.1 Gammaproteobacteria bacterium
GCCGGCAGGTCAAGAATTTTGAGCAGCGCACGCTGCGTGTCGGGCGAGGTCTCGTGCCGGTTGCCCCAGGTGTCGGTGTAAGCGGGTTCGATGCCGGCGGCATCCGCGAGCTGTTGAAGTAGCGGTTCTGTCATTGAAGAGATCCCCCCCGCGCCTTCGGTACGGCCCCCCTTCCTCGCTTCGCGAGCAAAGGGGGCGTCGGATTCTTGCCCTCCCCTTTGCGGCCGAAGGCCGGAAGGGGGAGTTGGAGGGGGATTCTTCCGTTCATGACTCGCACGTCCAGATGACCGCCCACGGCGGCAGCGTATCCGGCGCCGATTTCTTCGGGTGCGCAAACAGCGTGCGGCCGGGGAGCGCCCAGCCCGGACAGTCGGCCGGTTCCGGTGCAAGGTTGGCGGCAAGGCACAACCGGGCGCCATCGGCGAGCTGCCACTCGGCACGCAGCGCGCTTCGGTTCACCTCGAAGCGACCGCCGGTCGCGTCGAGACGGGGCATAATGTCGCGCCGGCGAATGTCCAGCAGCTTGTTGACCAGCTCAAGCCGGCGCTGGCCCGCCAGCCGTTCCGCGTACTGCCAGTCGAGACGGACCGCCGCGAAAGTCGCTTCCGCGTTCGGATCGGGTATGCGGTCGCGTACGCCGGGGTCGGCAAAGAAGCTGAATTTCGAGAACTCGCGGCGACGGCCTTCGCGCACGGCGTCGGCGAGCTCGCCCTGGTAGTCGCAGAAGTAGTAAAACGGCTGCGGCGCGCCCCACTCCTCGCCCATGAACAGCAGCGGCACCTGCGGCGCGAGCAGCAGGATCGCCGTCAGCGCCTCGACCGCTTCCGCCTCGGCCAGCGCGTTCAGGCGTTCGCCGAACGCGCGGTTGCCGATCTGGTCGTGGTTCTGGATGAAATCGACAAAGGCGCCGCTCGGCAGTTGCCGGCTCGGTTCGCCTCGGTTGCGTTCCCGGTATTGCGAGCGCTCGCCCTGATAGATGAAGCCTTCGGCGAGGGCGCGGGCGAGCGCCGCCGGCTGATCGGCATAGTCGATGTAGTAGCCGCTGTCTTCGGCCGTGGCGATGACGTGGGCCGCGTGGTGGAAGTCGTCGTTCCACTGGGCGGTGTAGAGACGCGGTTTCGCCGCCGCATCGCGCTCGAGATAATGCGCGGCGTTGTCGTCGTTCTCCAGCACAAGATGGATATGCCGGTCGTCGATCCGCTCGCGCACCGTCCGGGCCAGCTCGGTCAGAAAATGCGTTTCGCTCGGATCGCGAATCTGGTCCACCGCATCGAAACGCAGCCCGTCGAAGCGGTACTCTTCCAGCCAGTACAGCGCGTTGTGAATAAAGAACTGCCGCACCTCGGGGCGGGTGAAATCGATCGCGTCGCCCCAGGGGGTGTGGTAATGGTCGGTAAAGAATTGCGGCGCGTACTGCGCGAGGTAATTGCCGCTGGGGCCGAAGTGGTTGTACACCACGTCCAGGAACATCATCAGCTCGCGTTCGTGCGCCGCATCGATCAGTTGCCTGAGCGCGTCCGGCTGGCCGTAGCTCGAATCGGGCGCGAATGGCAGCACGCCGTCGTAGCCCCAGTTGCGCCGGCCCTCGAAGTCCGACAGCGGCATGAGCTCGATCGCGGTGACGCCGATATCGGCAAGATAGTCCAGCTTGCGGCGCGCGCCGTCGTAGTCGCCGGACGCCGTGAAGGCGCCGACGTGAGTTTCGTACAACACGGCCTCCTGCCACGGCCGGCCGCGCCAGTCCGTCTGGCGCCATTCGTACGCGTGCGGGTCGACGACTTCGCTCGCGCCGTGGACGTCGTCCGGCTGAAAGCGCGACGCCGGATCCGGTACGCGCATTTCGTTCGTGAGCGCAAAACGGTAGCGGCTCCCGGCGACGGCCGCGTCGGTCGTCAACTCGAACCAGCCGTCGTCGGCCGCGTTCATCGGCAGGACGTTGTCACCGTCCGCCGATTCGAGGACCAGCCGGAGCGCGTCCTGCGCCGGCGCCCAGATGCGAAAGCGAACGCCGCCGTCTTCGACCTGCGCCCCGTAGGGCATTTTGTGTAAATAATTCGCTGTCATTCCTTTGTCAGCCTTTTGCCGGGAACGCCTGCTTCGCAGGCTTATCCCGGCCTACATGGAATTGGTGTAGGCCGGCATAAGACGCGCAGCGTCGTTGCCGGCAGTCTCAATTACTCCTCAACGGCGAGGTGGTACAGCACGACCGACCGCCCGTCCAGATGAATCTCCTCGTTGAACTCGTGCAGCGCCGTTTGCGGCCGCCGGTCCGCGGCGAGCAGTTCCACCCAGCCGAGGCCGAATGGCAATGGCGGCAGCTTGAACTGCAGGTTGTCCGGCTGCGCGTTCAGCAACAGCAGCAGAATTTCGTCGGGCGGCGGCGCCGCTGCGGCCGGCGATTGACCGGCCTTGCCGTTCAATAGCAGGCCAATCGACCGCGCGGCCGGGTCCCGCCAACGATCTTCGCTCATTTCGCTGCCGTCCGGTGCGATCCAGGTAATATCTTTGACACCCTGCTCGCATTGGACATTGCCGTGCAGGAAGCGCGGCCAGCGCAGCGCCGGATGACGCTGGCGAAGTTTCAGCAGACGGCGCACGAAGCCGATATCGCCGCGCGCCTTCGCATCGATCGCCTTCCAGTCCACCCAACTGATTTCGTTGTCCTGGCAATAGGCGTTGTTGTTGCCGCCCTGGCTACGGCCGAATTCGTCGCCGGCGAGCAGCATCGGCGTGCCCTGCGAGAACAGCAGCGTGGCGAGAAAATTGCGCCGCTGGCGGCGGCGCAGCGCGTTGACGGCCTCGTCGTCGGTCGGCCCTTCCGCGCCATAGTTGGCACTCAGGGCATTGTCGCGGCCGTCGCGGTTATCCTCGCCATTCGCTTCGTTGTGCTTGTGCTCGTACGACACCAGATCGGTGAGCGTAAAGCCGTCGTGCGCGGTGATGAAATTAACGCTCGCTCGCGGCCGGCGGCCGTCGTGATCGAACAGGTCGGCGGAGCCGGTGATGCGGGTGGCGAGTTCCGGCAGCACGCCCTCGTCGCCGCGCCAGAAGCGGCGCACCGTGTCGCGGTACTTGTCGTTCCACTCCGACCAGCCGGCGCCGTAGTGGCCCACCTGGTAGCCGCCCGGCCCCAGGTCCCACGGCTCGGCGATCAGCTTGACGTTGGCGAGCAGCGGGTCCTGGCCGAGCGCGTCGAGGAAGCTGCAGTGCGGGTTGAAGCCCTGCGGGCCGCGCGCCAGCGCCGAGGCGAGGTCGAACCGGAAGCCGTCGACATGCATTTCGCCGGCCCAGTAGCGCAGGCTGTCCATCACCATTTGCAGCACGCGCGGATGGCCGAGGTTGAACGTGTTGCCGGTGCCGGTGTCGTCGGTGTAGTAGCGCGGCGCGTCGGGCTGCAGGCGGTAATAGCTGGCGTTGTCGATACCGCGGAAGCACAGCGTAGGACCGAGGTGGTTTCCCTCCCCGGTGTGGTTGTAGACGACGTCGAGAATGACTTCGAGCCCGGCATCGTGCAAGCGCGCAACCATTGTTTTGAATTCGTACAACTGACCGCTGGCCAGGAAGCCGGGCTCCGGCGCAAAAAATCCGATGCTGTTGTAGCCCCAGTAGTTGCTGAGATTCTTCTCGACCAGATGGCGGTCGTTGATGAACGCGTGCACCGGCAGCAGTTCGACGCTGGTGATGCCGAGGCTTTTGAGGTAATCGATGACCGGCTGTGACGCAAAGCCGGCGGCCGTGCCGCGAAGGCTCTTCGGCACCTCCGGATGCAACATCGTGAAACCGCGCAGATGCGTCTCGTAAATCACCGTCTCGCTCCACGGCCGCTCCGGGCGCGGGTCGAGGCCCCAGCTGAACGCCGGGTCGACCACCTGGCACTTCGGCATCACCCGCGCGTTGTCGCGCCGATCGAACGACAGGTCCTCGCGCGGCGAACCGATGCGATAGCCGAAGTGCGCGTCCGACCACTTCAGCCGGCCGCGCAGCAGGCGCGCGTAAGGGTCGAGCAGCAGCTTGTTGTGGTTGAAACGATGGCCGTGCTCGGGATCGTACCGCCCGTACACGCGGTAGCCATACAACGTGCCGGGGCGCGCGTCCGGCAGGTAGCCGTGCCAGATCTGGTCGGTGCACTCGGGCAGCACGACGCGCTCCGTTTCCCGCGAGCGCGTGTTCTCGAACAGACACAGCTCGACCTTTTCGGCATGTGCCGAAAACAGCGC
>DASSNT010000087.1:0-13594 GCA_035701285.1 Gammaproteobacteria bacterium
GATCTTGGCGGCAAAACTCTCTTCATCACCGGCGGCAGCCGCGGCATCGGCGAGGCCATTGCCATCCGCGCGGCCGCCGATGGCGCGAATGTCGTTATTGCCGCCAAGACCGCGCGCCGGCATCCCAGGCTCCCGGGCACGATCCATACCGCCGCCGACAACATCGAGAAAGCCGGTGGCCACGCCCTGCCCCTGCAGGTCGATATCCGCGATGCCGACGCGATGGCCGCTGCCATGGAACAGGCCGCCGGCCGTTTCGGCGGCATCGACATCCTGATCAACAACGCCAGCGCCATCAACCTGACGCGCACGCCGGATACGCCGGTCAAGCGCCTCGACCTGATGCTCGACGTGAACCTGCGCGGCGCCTATATCTGCTCGCAGGCCTGCCTGCCCTATCTCGAGAAAGCGGCAAACCCGCACATCCTGACGCTGTCGCCGCCGCTCAACCTGAACCCGAAGTGGTTTGCCGACCACACCGCCTACACGATCTCGAAATACGGCATGAGCATGACGGTGCTGGGACTCGCGGCCGAGCTGCGCGATACCGGCATCGCCGTCAACGCGCTCTGGCCGCGCACGGTGATTGCGACCGCCGCCATCAACATGCTCGGCGACCGGGTCAAGCCGGAGAACTGCCGCAAGCCGGAAATCATGGCTGACGCGGCCCACGTGATTCTGAACCGCCCGGCGCGTGAAACGACCGGCCAGTTCTTCATCGACGAAGAAGTGTTGCGTGAAGCTGGCCTGGCGTCGATGGATCGCTATGCCGTTCAGCCGGGCGCGCCGCTGATACCGGATTTATTTCTGGATTAAGGCCTCGCCCCTTCGGTCCTCACCCTACCCTCTCCCTGAGGGAGAGGGTTTCAAGCAATAGATGCTTGAATTCGGCGACAGAAGGTCTAAAATAGTTAGCATGCTAACTTTTCGCAAGCTAACGAATGGCTGAGGCCGATCGCGAGCGGTTCGGCGCCATGATCGGCGAGCTGTCCCGCTTGTGGCGGCGCACACTGAACCAGCGCCTGAAGCCGCTGGGGCTGAGCCAGGCGCAGTGGATGGTGATTCTGCACCTCGGCCGCACTCGCGGCGGCATGGTGCAACACGAATTGGCCGAACGGCTCAGCATCGAGGCGCCCAGCCTGGTGCGCCTGCTCGACCGCATGGTTGCCGGCGGCTGGGTCGAGCGGCGCGAGTCGCCGACGGACCGGCGCTGCAAGATGGTGCATCTGACGCGCAAGGCCCATTCGACCGCCCGCAAGATCGACGCCGTTATTCGCGAAGTGCGCCAGGAGTTGCTGGCCGACCTGACGCAGGACGATCTCGCCCACTTCGAACGCATTTTTCGGCTGATCACAAAGCGGGCGGAAGCTTTGTAGGAGCGATCGCCGATCGCGAATTAATTTAATCGCGAGGGGCGCTCGCTCCTACATTCGATATATTCTTTTTTTCTCGCAGGAGTGAGCCGTGCGCATCATTAAATGGGCCGTCGTCATTGCGGTGATCATCGCCATCGCTGTCGGCGGCTATTTCTATTATGAACATTCGGCGCGCTATCCGAGCACCGACGACGCCTACATCGGCGCGCACGTCATTCACCCGGCGCCGGAAGTCTCCGGCCAGGTGGATGTGGTCGCGGTGCGCAATACCGAGCACGTGCAGGAAGGCGACCTGCTCTTCAAGCTCGACCTCACGCCGTTCAAGCTGGCGGTCCAGCAGGCGCAGGCGCAGCTTGCGCAGGCGCGCGAAATGAACGCCAGCCTGACCGCCGCCGTCGCCGCCGCCAGGGCGGAAGTAGCCAATCGCGAAGCGCTGCTCGAAAAAGCCCGGCTCGAAGCCAAGCGCACCAGCAACCTGGTCGAAAAGGGCTATCGCACCAAGGCGCAGGGGACCGACGTGCAGGCCTCGCTGAAGAGCGCCGAGGCGGCGCTGGCACTGGCCAGGGCAAAACTGAACCAGGCGGTTGAGCAGCTCGGCGAGACCGGCGAAGGCAACTACCGGGTCATGCAGGCCAAGGCGCAACTGGCGCTGGTCCAGTGGCAGCTCAAGCACGCGGTGGTTTCGGCGCCGTGCAGCGGCGACGTCGCCGAAGTGCAACTGCGCCCCGGCGACAACGTGCAGGCCGGCCGTTCGCCATTCGTGCTGGTGTGCGACAACGAAGTCTGGGTCGACGCCAATTACAAGGAAACCAACCTGACCGGCATCGACATCGGCGATACCGCGACGATCGAAGTCGACATGTACCCCGGCAAGACATTCCACGGCCGCGTGATCGGCATCAACCCCGCGGCGGGAACCGCGTTCTCGCTGCTGCCTCCGGAAAACGCGACCGGCAACTGGGTCAAGGTGACGCAGCGCGTGCCGGTGCGCGTCATGATTACCGACGCCGATCCGGCGCATCCGCTGCGCGTCGGCACCAGCGCCGAAGTCACCATCGACATCGAGTCCAGCGCGCCACGCTACGCGACCGCCGAATAAACGGTACACGTCAAGGATGCCAGCTCAGAAGATCGGTTCCCGGGTCCTGATTACCGTCGCGGTGATGTCCGCGACGATAATGCAGGTGCTCGACACCACCATCGTCAATGTCGCCCTGCCCCACATGCAGGGCGAGCTGGGCGCGAACCCGGACCAGATCACCTGGGTGCTGACCAGTTACCTGGTCGCGTCCGGCATCTTCATGCCGCTGACCGGCTATTTCACCGACCGGCTCGGCCAAAAGCGCTACCTGACGATCAGCATCACGGGCTTCGTGATTGCGTCGATGCTGTGCGGCATCTCGCAGACGCTGCCGGAAATCGTGCTCGCGCGCCTGCTCCAGGGCATCTTCGGCGCGGGCCTGTCGCCGATCTCGCAGTCGATCATGATCAACACGTTCCCGCGCGACCAGCGCGGCCGCGCGATGGCGATCTGGGGCCTCGGCATTATGGTCGGCCCGATTCTCGGCCCGACGCTGGGTGGCTGGCTGACTGAAATGTTCAACTGGCGCTGGACGTTCTACATCAACGTGCCGGTCAGCATCCTGTCGCTGGCGCTCACCTGGCTCGCGGTGCCGGAAACCAAGCGCAAGGAACGCAGCACCGACTGGAGCGGACTGATCCTGATCGCGATGGGCATCGGCTGCCTGCAGTACATCCTCGATCGCGGCAACCAGAAAAACTGGTTCGACTCGGGCCTCATCACCATTCTGACTGTCCTGTCGGTAGTCGGCTTCATCGGCTTCGTCGTCCACAGCCTGCGGCAGAAAGACGCCGCACTGTTCAATCTGCGCATCTTCAAGGACCGCAACTTCGCCACGGCCTGCATGCTGATCATGGCGCTCGGCCTGGCCATGTACGGCACGCTGGTGCTCCAGCCGCTGCTGCTGGAAGGGCTGCTGGGCTATCCGGTGTTGACGACGGGCATCGTCATGGCGCCGCGCGGGGTCGCGAGTGCGATCAGCATGTTCCTGGTCGGCCGCCTCATTACCCGGTTCGAGCCGCGCATCATGGTCGGCGTCGGCATTCTGCTGTCGACGATCGGCACGTACTTCATGACGCAGTACAACCTGCAGATCAATATGTTCTGGGTGATCTTTCCGATCGTGATCCAGGGCTTCGGCATGGGCCTGATTTTCGTGCCGCTGGCAACGGTCGCCTACTCGACGCTACCCAATGAGTATTCCGCCGAGGCCGCCGGCATGTTCAGCCTGCTGCGCACCATCGGTTCGTCGATCGGCATCGCCATCGTCGTCACGCTGCTGTCACGCCATACCCAGATTGCATGGAACCAGCTCGGCGGCCATATCACCGAAGCCAATCCGGCCGTCTATGATTATTTAAGCAAGCTGCAGATACCGCCCGACTCGCACGCCGCAGGGGCGATATTCGCAAGGCTGGTCGGTGCCCAGGCGCGCATCACCGGATTCCTGGACGCGTTCCTGGTCGTGTTCATCAGCTTTATCTGCATGCTGCCGCTGGTTCTCTTTATGCGGCGGGTCAACCGTCCGGCGGGCCGCCAGGCCGTTCAGGCAGCAGAATAGGGAGCGATTGAATGTATAAAAGTATCCTGTTGGCTTACGACGGTTCGCTGGGCGGACGCCGCGCGCTGCGCGAAGGCGCGAACGTCGCGATCAAGTTCGAGGCGAAGGCTCACCTGCTCGCGGTCATGCGCCCGGCGTTCGGCGCGCAGATCGGCCACGGCTTCGACACCGGCCACATGGCCGATGCGGAACTAAAGCATTACCAGGACACTCTAGATGAGGGCGTGGCGATGCTCGAAGGCTGGGGTCTCGACGCGACGGGACATCTGGTGCGCGGCGACCCGGTTGCCGAAATTTCCCGCATGGCCGCCGAGGTCAATGCGGACCTGGTCGTGGTTGGCCACGGCTCGCACGGCACCCTGGCCCGCTGGTGGCGCACGCCGCTCAGCGCGTCGCTCCTCGACAGGCTGAACTGCAGCCTGTTGATCGCCATGCATTCGCCGGACGACGCAAGTCCATAATATAGCCTGACGCCGCCGACACGCTTGACCGACTGAGCTGCCCCGGCGTCTGCCGGAGGAAGATCGAATAGTGAGACCGAGATACCTGCTCGCAACGGCCGGAATCGCCGTTGCCGGCATCATCGCCTGGCGTATTTACGCGAACGCCGCGCCGCCCGCCATGCCGGCACGGGCCGGGAACATGCCCGCGATGACCGTCGATACGATCAGCGTGACGCAGCAGGCGGTGCCGCTGATATTTCAGGCGAATGGACGCGCGCAAACACGGCATAGTGTCACCGTCCGCGCGCGCGTCGGCGGGATTCTTAAGAAAGTGCTGTTTCGCGAAGGCGACCGCGTCGAGGCCGGGCAACTATTGTTTGTCATCGACCCGGAGCCGTACCGCATCCAGGTTGCACAGGCCGAAGCGAAGGTCCAGCAGGACCAGGCGAAGCTCGCCGCCGACCAGGCCACGGTCGACCGCATGAGCAAGCTGATCGGCAACAGCTACATCAGCGAGCAGGATTACGAAAACGCCAAGGCGCTGGTCAAGCAGGACAAAGCCACGCTGGCGGCCGACCAGGCGATGCTGGACCAGGCCAAAATGCAGCTCGGCTATACCAGAATCAACGCGCCGATCGGCGGCAAGACCGGCGCAATTACCTACAAGGCCGGCAACCTGATCGACGCCAACGGCACGACGGCGCTGGTCACGATCAACCAGATCTCGCCGATCGAGGTGCAGTTTGACCTGCCGCAGGCGCAGCTCCCGGCGCTGATGCGCTATCGCAACAACAGCCAGCTCGACGTCTCGGTCGCCGACGCCTCCGGCACGACGATCGCCAGTGACGGCAAACTGGTGTTCATTAACAACACCGTCAACGAGAATACCGGCACGCTGAGCCTGAAGGCGCTGTTCCCGAATGGCGAACGCGCGATCTGGCCGGGCGAGCTGGTGACGGTCAACCTGACCCTGACGGTCGAAGACAATGCGATGGTCGTGCCGATGGTTGCCGTGCAGCCCGGCCAGCACGGCAGCTACGTGTACACCGTCGAGAACGGCAAAGTAGCCGTGCGCAACGTCGGCGTGGAGCGCCAGTACCAGGGTCTGGCGGTGATTACCGAAGGCCTGAAGGCCGGTGACACCGTCATTGTGCGCGTACCGCGCCAGCTTCACGAAGGCCTGCCGGTCAAGGTTCACGAGATTGCGCTGGCCGACGCCGTCCCCGAACTGGATCGCACCGCCTCGTGAACCTCTCCGCACCTTTCATCAAGCGGCCGGTCATGACGACCGTGCTGATGGTCGCCATGGTGCTGTTCGGCTTTTTCGCCTACTCCAGCCTGCCCGTCAGCGAACTGCCTCAGGTCGATTTCCCGACCGTCGTCGTCTACGCCAACCTGCCCGGCGCCAACCCGCAAACCATGTCGAGCACGGTGGCAACGCCGCTGGAGCGCGAGTTCAGCGGCATCGCCGGCGTGACGTCGATCACCTCGGTCAGCGAGACCGGCCGCACGCGAATCGTGCTGCAATTCGACCTGAACCGCGATATCGACGCCGCCGCACAGGATGTGCAGACCGCGATCCAGGGCGCGTCCCACTCATTGCCGGACTCGATGCCGTCGCTGCCGACCCTGCGCAAGGTCAACCCCAACGACCACTCGATTATCTACATCGCGTTCAGCGCCGAGCACATGGCACTGACGAAGCTCAACGAATACGCCGAGACGCGCGTGGCGCAACGGCTGTCGACCCTGCCGGGCGTGGCCGAAGTCAATGTCTGGGGTTCGAAGAAATACGCCGTGCGGATCTACATCAATCCGTACGCGCTCAACGCGCGCGGCCTGTCGCTGTCGCAGGTTCGCGAAGCGGTGTCGACCGGCAACAGCAACCGCCCCGCCGGCACGATCAGCGGCGGCCTGCGCGCCTACAACCTGCGCGCCGAGGGCCAGCTCACCAGCGCCGAGCAGTACAACAACCTGGTGCTCGCCTATAACGATGGCGCGCCGGTGCAGCTCGACGATGTCGGCCATGCCGTCGACAGCGTGGAAGAAGACAAGCAGGAAACCACCTACAAGGGCCACACCTCGATCGTGCTGTCGGTGCAGCGCCAGCCCGGCGCGAACACGGTGCAGGTGGCGAACGAAATTCGCGCCCTGCTACCGGCGCTTGAGAAGCAGGCTCCCGGCGGCGCCACGCTGAACGTCATCTACGACCGGTCGCGGTTTATCAAAGCCTCGATTCAGGACGTTAGCTTCACGCTGCTGCTGGCCATCGCGCTGGTGGTGATGGTGATCTTCCTGTTTCTGCGCAACGGCCGCGCGACGCTGGTCAGCGCCCTCGCCCTGCCGACCTCGCTGATCGGCACGTTCGCGATCATGTACCTGCTCGGCTTCGGCCTGAACAATCTCACGCTGATGGCGCTGACGCTCGCGGTCGGCTTTGTCGTCGACGACGCAATCGTGGTGCAGGAAAACATCGTCCGCTACATGGAAATGGGCCACCCGCCGCTCAAGGCAGCGATGATCGGCAGCAAGGAAATCAGCTTCACGGTCATGTCGATGACGCTGTCGCTGGTCGCGGTGTTCATCCCGATTCTGTTCCTGGGCGGCGTCGTCGGGCGCCTGTTCAGCGAGTTCGCGATTACGATCGCGATTGCGATTCTGTTGTCCGGCGTCGTCTCGCTGACGCTGACCCCGATGCTCTCCGGCCGGCTGCTGCGCCCGATCCGCAAGCACGGCCGGCTGTACCAGGCCGGCGAGCGGCTGTTCGACCGGCTGCGCGACAGCTACGTCAGCTCGCTCGCCTGGTGCGTCCACCACTGGCGCTCGACGCTGGTCGCCGCCGGCCTGATTCTGGCCGCCACTGCATTTCTGTTTGTGCTGGTGCCGAAAGGCTTTATACCGAGCGAAGATTCCGGCGTTATCTACGGCTTCGTGCGCGGCCCGCAAGGCATGACGTTTGCGCAGATGCAGGAGCACCAGCACGAGCTGCTCGAGCTGATCGAGAGCACGCCGGGTGTCGCAGGCGCGATGTCGAGCGTCGGCCAGGGCCGCGGCGGCTCGTCGGGCGAAAGCACCGGGTTCATGATGATCGGCCTTGCGCCGCACGGCGAACGCCCGGACGCCGAGACGATCATCCAGAACCTGCGCAGCCGCGCGGCGACAATCGACAGCATCGAAGCGTTCTTCAGCATTCCGTCGGCGATCAGCGTCGGCGGCGGGGGCGGCAACAGTCCGTACGATTTCGTGCTGCAAGGCTCCGACCTCGGCGAGCTGCAGCAGGTGGCGTCCGAACTCCACAAGCGGGCCGAGCAGATTCCCGGCATCACCGACCTGGATACGGATCTGCAGCTGCGTCAGCCGCAAATCAATGTCCACATCCTGCGCAGCAAGGCGGCCGCGCTGGGCGTGAATCCGGCCGACATCCAGAACACGCTGTACGCGGCGTTCGGCGGGCAGCGAATCAGCACGATTTACGGCGAGACGAATGAATACCAGGTGCTGATGGAACTCGCGCCCCAATACCAGCGCAGCATCAACGCGCTCGACGCGCTTTACGTGCCGGGCCGCGACGGCACCCTCGTGCCGCTTTCCAGCGTCGCCGAGATCACGCCCGGCATCGGGCCGCTGGCGATCACCCACTACAACGAGCTGCCGTCGGTAACGCTGTCGTTCAACACCAAGCCCGGCGTGTCGCTGGGCGCGGTCGCCAAGCCGCTGCAGCAGATCGCCGACGACATGCTGCCGAGCGGCATCACCGGCACCTTCGCCGGCAACGCGGAGGTGTTCCAGCAGTCGATGCATGACCTGCCGATCCTGCTGATCATCACCGTGCTGGTCATCTACATGGTCCTCGCGATTCTGTACGAGCACTTCATCCACCCGGTGACGATTCTGACGGCGCTGCCGCTGGCCATCTTCGGCGCGCTGATCGCGCTGCTGGTGACCGGCCAGGTGCTCAACCTGTTCAGCTTCGTCGGCCTGATCCTGCTGGTCGGGCTGGTGAAAAAGAACGGCATCATCATGATCGACTTCGCGCTGCACGCGCGCCGCAACCACGGCCTGGACGCGGAAGCCGCGATCATCGAAGCCTGCCGCATCCGTTTCCGGCCGATCCTGATGACCTCGGTAGCGGCGATTCTCGGCACGCTGCCGATCGCGGTTGGCTTCGGCGTCGGCGCCGAAGCGCGCCGGCCGCTCGGCATCGCCGCCGTGGGCGGGTTGATCTTCGCGCAGTTCCTGACGCTCTATATCACGCCGGCGTTCTACGTGGCGATGGAGAAGCTCAGCCAGCGCTGGCGTAAAGAGGAACCCGCCGCGATTGCGCCGGCGGATGAGCAGCAGGTACGGAAGGTGGGCGGGCTTTAGGGGCCGGCCGCGTCAACGGCTCTTGAGCCATTTCAGCAGGTCGGCCTCCGGCATCGGCTTCGCGTAGAGGTAGCCTTGCCCGACCGAGACGTTGAGCGACGCCAGGTAAGCGGCCTCCTCTTTCGCCTCGATGCCCTCGGCAACCGTACCCAGGCCGAAGTTCTGTGCGAGCAGGGCTATCGTCCGGAGGATGGCGGCGTTCGTTTCGTTGCTGTCCACGTTCTTGACGAACGCCTTGTCGATCTTCAGCGACGTGACCGGAAGCTGGTGAAGGTAGCGCAGCGACGAATAGCCGGTGCCGAAGTCGTCCACCGCGATATCGATGCCCCGTTTCCGCAGCCGGTTCAGCTTGTCGAGCGAGTCGCCGCTGATCTCGAACAGTGCCGTCTCCGTCAACTCGAGTTCCAGTGCCGCGGCCGGAATGCGAAACTCATCCAGCGTGGCCTCGATGACATCGGCGAAGTCGGCTGCGCAGACATCCTCGGCCGAGACGTTTACCGCAACGCGTTCAATCCCCACGCCCTGCTCCCGCCAGCGCTTCACCGCCGCGCACGCCTCCCGCAATACCCAGCGGTCGATGTCGCAAATCAGGCCGGTCGTCTCGGCCACTTCCATGAAGTCCAGCGGCGGCACAAGCTGCCCGTCCGGCAGGCGCCAGCGGACGAGCGCCTCCACCGCGACGATCTTTCGATCCTCGAGGCACAGTTGGGGCTGATACCACAACTCGAACTGCTCCTGCTTCAGCGCTTCATGAAGCCGGGACTCGGTGCGAATGAAGCGGAGCGCCTTGTCCTGATCGCTCTTGGAATAGAACATCGGCCCGGCGTCGCCGGCGGCCGCCAGCGCGCTGATCGCGCAATCCAGCACGCCCGCGGCATCGGACGCATCCTGCGGATAGGCGCCGACCCCGATCCGGGGCGACACGCGGATGCGCTCGCCGTCGATCCTGATCGACTCCCCGGCCAGGTTCTGAATCCGGCCGCAAACCTCGAGCACACCGTCCATCTGCATGCCCACCGGATGAATCACGCCCCACTTTTCCGACCCCAGCTGCGCCAGCGGCACACCAGGGCCCAGCAACTTACGAATCCGCGACGCGCACACCGCCGCAGCGCGATCGAATTCGCGGTGGCCGAGGGACGCCAGAACATGCGCCAGCGGCACATGCACCACCGTCGCGTAAAGCGGCTTGTTCAGCACCGACGCGTCCATGATCGTGCTGGTCAGCCGGTCCATGAACAAATTCAGGTTGGGCAGGCCGGACAATCTGTCGTGGTTGACGACATACGCCAGCCGCGCGCGCTGCTTGAGCGCCAGCCGCCGGGCGCGAAACAGCATTTCAACGCGTTCCATGAATTCGCCGGGCTCGATCGGCGTCAGGATGAATTCGTCGATCGTGTCCCAGAACAGCTTCAGTCGCCGGCGCAGGTCGCGCCGCGACGCAATCAGAATGACGGGCAGGAAGGTCGGCTGGTCGCGCAGTTTCGCGTCGACGAGCTGCCGGTGCCAGCGCCGAAAGCCCGCGGCATCCACCACGACCAGATCGAATGGCTCATTCGGCAGCCGGCCACCGCGCGGCGAGATGATATGATGCCGGCCCTGCAAATGCCCGGCGAGGTGGTTCCGGTTGCCACCGGACTCCACGAGGAGCAGCACTCTCCCGGCCTGATCTGCCGGATCGGCCGCCGCGTCAGGCTCTTCGCCAGCGTCGTCAAGAGCGGTACCGCGCCACGCGATCCACTCGACCTGCGTTGGATTACCCACAGACACCGCCTTTCCTCCCAGCATCCCATTCTTGTTGGTGATCGGATCCGGGTTGCATGAGGCCCTGAACAAGCTCCTGAAGCAGCCGTTTACCTACCGGTTTATGTAGATGATGCGCCGCACCGAGGAAAGCCCGGCGCGCCTGCATGCTGACGTTCGGTGGAGATAAGGCGATGAACGGTAGTTTGCGGCTGCGCAACATGTCGCATATGGTGCCGATCCGCGGCCCGAAATCGGCAGCATCGACCAGCACGGCGGCGGGCGCGAGATCGCCTCCAAGCGCTGCCTCCAGCGCCAGCTCATCGGGTGCGGCGACGCAGGCTGCGCCCAGCGATGCCAGCGCGTCTGCGATCACGCGAACGTTGCCGGGCCGCTTCATGACCAGAATGACTCTGGTCATGCCGCCGGTCATCAGCCGGCGTCCTCGAAAGTATCGTCCGCCGCGGGAGTGCCGATGAGGACGCCCCGCAGGCCATTCACGGGCTCGCCGATAGCCAGCGCCGCGGGCGGCCCGATCTCGAACGTGTACAGGCAGCTGTCGAAGCTGCTGAGCCGCTTTTTGAGCACGCCCATTACTTTCTTGAGTTCGCCGCCGATTTCCATGTAACGCAGGAAGATCACGTTGTCGGACAGGTAGCTGATGCCGCGTTCGGAGACGCGGAAGTGCCCCATCATCATTTCAGTCTCGTTGATCAGCACCACCGACACGCCGATGCGTGCGAGGCTCTTGGCAAAGGCATGCAGCCGATCCTTGATGTCTTCGCCATCGAGCGCCAGTTCGAGGCCGGCAACGCTGTCCAGCACCACCAGTTCGACCTGGTCTTCCTCCACGTGGCGGCGCACACGCTCGGCGAACTCGTCGGCCAGGTAGCGCATCGGTTCGACCTGCTCGATCAGTATCCGGCCGTCGCGGCACGGCTCGTCGAGGTCGATGTGCAGCGACTTGGCGCGCCGCATGAAGGTTGCCACCTCTTCCTCGAACAGAAAGATGGCCGCGCAGCGACCCTGCTTCGCCGCTTCCGCGGCAAACAGCGACGCCATTGTAGACTTGCCGACGCCCGAAGGGCCGGTAATCAGCGACACCGTGCCGGCTTCGATCCCGCCATTGAGGATCCCGTCCAGTTTGTCCACGCCGCTACGCCAGCGCCAGCGTTCTTCGTCCGTCAGCTTCGATTTCGGCGGCACCGGGGCAACGAATACGCTGAACCCTTCATTGTTGACGCGCATTTGATGCGCCCCCCGGCGGAACGCGGAGCCGCGGAATTTGGTCACCTGCGCGGTGGCGCTTTTGGCGCCCCTGTCGAGGCTGATGACACCGTCGGCCATGAACTGCAGGTCGTCGTCCGGAAATTCGGTGGTGCTTTCGGACGAAAACAGCACCGTGGCACCCTGCCCCGTGAGGTAACGCAGCAGCGACAATACCTGCTTGCGGTACTGGAAGATGTCAGCGGACAAAAAGCGGAGCTGGCTCAGCGAGTCGACGAAGATGCGGCTCGGCGCATGCTGTTCGACTGCCTCGATTACCGCGCGCGCGAGCGGTTCCTGCTCGACATCGGCGGACGCGAACACATCGTAGCTTTGCTGATCGATAAAGAAGTGTTCGTCGGGCGCGAGGCTCAGGAAGTTGATCGCGGAAACGTCGATGCCCACCGATTCCGCATTCTTGCGAAGCTGGGTTTCCGACTCCTGGAAGCCGATGAACAATGCCGAGTGGCCGTTGTCGGGCGTAGACAGGAAGTGCAGCCCGAGTGTCGTCTTGCCCCGGCCGGGGCCGCCGCGCACGAGGTAGGCGCGCTGCCTGATCAATCCTCCCTCGAGGATTTCATCAAGTCCTGTCACACCTACTGAGACGCGTTCCGGAAGCTGATCGGTCATGCACCCTCCCAAGCAAAAGCCCGAACTGGAAGTTTAGCACCCGCTCCGGCGCTAGGGTATCTCCACCCAACCGGGCACGTCCTTCCAGGCTTCGCTCATGCGCACCTCCAGCTCACGATAGTCCGGCAGGCACGCCTCCACCACCCGCCAGTAGCGCGGCGAGTGATTGAGCTGGCGCGTGTGCGCCAGTTCGTGAATGAACAGGTAGTCGACCAGGTCCGGCGCGAGAAACAGCAGCTTGTAGTTGATGCTGATCTGCTT
Organism: Gammaproteobacteria bacterium; assembly: GCA_035701285.1. GTDB lineage: Bacteria > Pseudomonadota > Gammaproteobacteria > Natronospirales > DASSBR01 > DASSBR01. The sequence goes on from DASSNT010000087.1 coordinate 12,727, forward strand.
GCGCGATGAACAACTGCCCCAGCGCGTCCGCTGTCCGCGCACGCTTACCTTGTGGTACTTGAAGCCGTGGCGCCGGGCCAGTTCGTCGAGGCGCGGCAGCAGCACCGCCCGGGTCGTTGCCGCCAGCCACTTGCGAAGCTGTTGGCGGGCCGCGGCCGGATCGTCCGGCCCCGCCGGGACATGCAGCACGCGACCGCGTTCGGCCACCGACGCGCGGCCGGCGAGCTTGCCGTAGTCCGCGCGGTAAGCGGCGCCGATGGCCGGCAGGACAATCGAGTCCGGCAGGCTGTCGGCCGGCGGCGGCAGCGGCAACTCCCGGCAGACGCTTTCGATCCAGGCCCGCTGGGCAGACACGAACCGCTCGATCTGGCGCAACGCACAGCGCCGCGGCGCGACGATCTCGACCCCGAACCACGGGCGCACGCGAATCTGCAGCCGCTTGGCCCGGGCGCTGTAGCGGACGGTGTAGCCCATGACCGTGCCGGTTGGTCTGCGAAAGTCGATGCGGCGATGGCTCATATAGATAGCTTAACGTAACCGCTGTAGAGACGCTCCCAGCGCGATATGATGGAGCCAGAATTCAAAGGAACCGCATGCTCCCGATTCTGGAAGTCCGCAATCTCGTCAAGCAGTACCCCGCCGTCCGCGCCGTGGACGGCATCAGCTTTGGCGTCGCGCCTGGCACCTGTTTCGGCCTTCTCGGCCCCAACGGCGCCGGCAAAACCACCACCGTCGAAATCATGGAAGGCATTGTCGCGCCGACCTCGGGCGAGGTGCTGTACAAGGACGAGCCGCTCGGCCGCCGCTTCAAGGAGGAAGCCGGCATCCAGTTCCAGTCGACCGCGCTGCAGGATTACCTGACCGTGAG
>DASSNT010000088.1:0-14310 GCA_035701285.1 Gammaproteobacteria bacterium
AGCCGAGTTCGGCGCGGTGCGGGAAATCTTCCCGGACAGCTTGTTGATTAACATAGAAAATGCCGGCGATTTTCGCATTCCGGCCGAGGCAGTCGAGGCGGTGCATTTCAAGAAGGTCATCGTCGACTGCAGCAAGCTCGACGAGCGCGTCCGCGCTGCCATCGCTCACGCGCACGATGGAGAAACGGGGCCGGAGTGAATGCAGGATAGCGTCCCGGTAGCAAACGAGGATCTGCTCCGCCTGATGGCCGAACAGGCGACGACTCATGCCATCATGCTCATAGGTACCGATGCCCGAGTCCGATGGTGGAGTCCGGGCGCCGAGCGCATCTTTGGTATCCCGAGCAGCGATATGCGGGGTCAGGATATTTCCAAAACGTTTATTGCCGAAGATATCGACAGAGGCGTGCCCGATCACGAGATGGCGGTCGCCAAAGCGAGCGGAGCGGCGGAGGACGATCGCTGGATGGCCCGCGCCGACGGCTCGCGATTCTGGGCCGGGGGTGTGCTGATTGCGCTGCGCGATGAGCGCGGCGACTTGCTCGGCTTCGGCAAGATTTTGCGCGATCGCACCGAAGTCAGGGAACAACTCGACGCTTACCGCAACCGGCTCGAAGCTGCGGCCGCGACAGATCGCCGCAAGGACGTGTTTCTGTCGACCCTGTCGCACGAGCTTCGCAATCCTCTCGCGCCACTGAGCAATGCCGCGCAAATCATCCGGATGACGGGCAAGACGGCGCCTGAGCTGGAGACCCCGCTGAAAATTATTGAACGGCAGATCGCCAGTCTGCAGCGGCTCGTTGATGATCTGCTGGATGTATCGCGGATCGGCAGCGGCAAAATCGAACTCCGCAAAGAAAAGGTTGCCCTCGACGAAGTCGTGCATTCGGCTGTCGAGACCGCCCGGCCGGCCGTGGATGGCCGGCGCCACCGGCTGGAGGTGTTACTGCCGCCGACATCCATCATCATCGAGGCGGATCCGGCGCGGCTGCGGCAAGTCTTCGTGAACCTGATCAACAATGCCGCCAAGTACACGCCCGAAGGCGGCAACATCTGGATCAATGGCACGGTTGAGGGCGACGAGGTGGTTGTGCATGTTCGGGATACCGGCGTCGGCATTCCGCACGACGTGTTGCCGCGCATCTTCGAGTTGTTCACCCAGGTCGAATCTTCGCGATCCCAGTCGCAGGGTGGGATGGGGATAGGCCTCAATCTCGTCAAGAATCTGGTGACGCTTCATGGAGGCTCGGTGCAGGTTCGCAGCGATGGGGAGAATAAGGGGAGCCGATTCACGGTACGGCTTCCGGTCGAAGCTCGGCTTTAGCCGCCCAGCCGCGTGTCCTCGAGATCGACATCGCGTTCAACCCGGCGCCGCACGCCATCGGTGATGCGGCCTTCGTTGCGCAGGCGCAGCAGCGTTTCCCGTTCCGCCTGCAGCACTTCCCGCTGCAGGCGCTGCGACGCCTTCGAACGTTCTTCGTAATCGATCTCATCGTCTCCGGCCTCTTCTTCGAACCGCGCCGCAAACCGGCGCCGGCGGCGCTCGTAGACTTGCCGCAGCGTTTCCGCCGTTTCTTCAGTCACCCACTCCTCGCTCGCCAGTTCCTCGATACGCGCCAGCGCCGCCTCGGCGGTGCGCAGCCGCGCCTCGGCCTCTTCGCGCTCGTCCGCGGCGTGGCTGCCGGTAAGCTTCAGGCCGCGGGCCAGCAGCGGCAGCGTCAGGCCCTGCGGCACCATCGTTATCAGAATCACGCAGAAGGTGACGAACAGCATCACGTTGCGGCCCGGGAACGCCGAACCATCGGCGATCGTGAGCGGCACCGCCAGTGCCAGCGCGAGCGAGATGCCGCCGCGCATGCCGGCGTAGGCGACCACTGTCACCCGCTGCCATGAACCGTACGCTTCGCCCTCGCGCGCGCGGCGGCTGAACAGGCGCGGGATATAGGCGAGGGGAAATGCGCTCAGTGCGCGCGCGGCAATCACGGCGAGCACGATCAGCCCGGCGTCGCGCAGCAGCAGCGGCATCGAGTAGCCTTCGATCGCGTGCAGGATGCCGGGGAGCTGCAGGCCGATCAGCAGAAACAGCAACGAGTTGAGCAGGAACGGCAGCACTTCCCAGACCTCGAACATCTGCAGCCGGCTGCGCGGGCCGCTCATCTCCGGCGAGTACCAGCCGAGGTACAAGCCCGCCGCGACCGCCGCCAGTACGCCGGATACGTTCAGCTTGTTGGCCGGTATGTAGGCCGCGTAGCTGGTCAGCAGCGAGATGGTGATCTCGACGAGCCGGTCGTTCACGCGGCGCCGGATCTGGCGCACGATCCAGCCGATGATCAAACCGATGGCGATGCCGCCGACCACGTACAGCACAAAAGTCAGCACGGCGCCGCCGGCGGAAAAGTGCCCGCTGAAGGCGACGCCCAGCGCAACGTGATAAAGCACCAGCGCCACGCCGTCGTTAATCAGGCTTTCGCCTTCGAGGATCGTGATGATTTGCCGCGGCACGCCGAGGCGGTCGGCGATCGCATTGATGGTGATCGGGTCGGTGGGTGCGACGATGGCACCCAGCACGAACGCCGCCGCCCACGGCAGCCCGATGGCGAGATGCGAGACCCAGGCGACGATGACGCCGGTGATGAGCGTCACGCCACCGCCCAGCGACGCAATCGCGGTCAGGTTTTTCTTCAGTTCCTGCGGCGACGCAAAGAACGCGGCCGAATAGAGGATCGGCGGCAGAAACACCAGCAGCACCAGGCCCGGCGGCAACGTCGCCTCGGGCATGATCGGGATGAAACCGAGCGCGAGCCCGCCCAGCACCAGCACCACCGGGTACGGCGCGCGAATGTAGCGGGCGAGCGTCACGAACCCGGCGACCGCGGCCAGCAGGCCAAAGATCAAGAAATCCCATTGTCCGGTCATGGTTTAACAATGACAGATGTCGCCGGGCTTCATGGATAGCGGATAACCCGTAGTTGTGATTCCCTAAGGTGTGCCGCCATAGGGTCTGACGCCATCTTGCCGGGTGCCTGCGGCATGCGTAGGGTTGGAAGTGAATCCGACTGGCAAGGAACGCCAACGATGAAAGGAGAACAACTGGCCCGGGCACTGGGCGTGTTCAGTATTGGCCTCGGGCTGGCCGAACTGCTGGCGCCGGCGCGGACCGGCAGGTACCTCGGCATGCACCGGACCGGATTGATCCGGGCTTGCGGCGGCCGCGAAATTGCCGCCGGTGCGAGCATCCTGGCGCAACCGCGGCAGGCACGCTGGCTGTGGTCGCGCGTCGGCGGCGACATGCTCGATCTGGGCGCGCTGGTCTGGACGCTGACCAAGCGAAACAGCAAGCGCCGCAATGTAGGGCTGGCGCTCGGCGCGGTCGCGGCAGTCACCGCGATCGATGTCCTTTGCGCGCGGCAGCTGGAGAGCTGACGATGCAAGCCCTCGCTTTGAATTCACTTGTCGAAGACGAAGACCCGTCGATTGGACTGGTCATCCTGGCGACCGACGCGCGGGTGCGCTTGCGCCGCAATCGCCGCCGCGCCCGTTATCGCGGCAAGACGTTGCTGTGGCAGACGGTCGACGCCGCGCTCGCGTCGAGCTGCCGGCCGGTGGTCGTCGTGCTCGGCGCCCGCGACGCGATCCTGCGCGACGAAATCGCCACCACCAACGAACCCGGCCGGCTGAAGGTCGTCGTGAATTGGGCGTGGCAGGAAGGGATCAGCTCATCCATCCGGCAGGGCGTGACGGCGCTGGACGCGTCGCCGCGTCGAGTCGACGCGGCGATCTTCGTGCGTACGCGGCTGGCGCCGGCGGCTGGCGTGATCGAAGGCCTGGTGGCGGCTTACCAGGCCGGCCGAGGACCGGTCGTCGCATCGCCAAACCAGCGCACCGGGTACGGCTTGCCGACGCTGGTTCACCGCAAACTGTTCCCCGAGTTGCTGCGCCTGCACGGCGCGCAGGGCCTGGAACACGTCATACAGCGCCACCACCCGCGTCCGGGCACCTTTTCAGCCCAGCATTCAAAGGCGCGTTACCGAATTGCGCGCGACTATATCGGAGGGAAGCATGAAGGCAGTACGCATACATCGCTTCGGCGGCCCCGAAGTCATGGCGATCGAGGATCTGCCAGTCCCGCAACCGCGGGACGATGAGATATTGCTGCGCGTTCGCGCGGCGAGCGTCAATCCTGTCGATTACAAAACCCGCTCCGGGCAGTATCCGAAGGTCAGCGAAGACCAGCTGCCGATGACGCTGGGGCGCGACGTGTCCGGCATCGTCGAGCGCTGCGGCGCGAACGTCGATTCGTTTGCGCCCGGCGATGAAGTCTACGCGCTGTTGCAGACCGACCACGGCGGCTTCGCCGACTACGCCATCGTGCCGGCGGCCGACGCGGCGCTCAAACCGCCGTCGCTCAGTCATGTCGAGGCCGCGGCCGTGCCGCTCGCGGCGCTGACGGCCTGGCAAGGCCTGTTCGATTACGGGCGGCTTGAGCAGGGCGAGCACGTACTGATTCACGGCGGCGGCGGGGGCGTCGGCCACTTCGCCATCCAGTTCGCCGTGGCCCGCGGCGCGCGCGTCACCACTACCGTCTCAACCCCCGATATCACGTTTGCGCGCGACCTGGGCGCCGATGCCGTTATCGACTATAAGACCCAGCGCTTCGATGAGCTGGTGCACGATGTCGATCTGGTACTCGACCTGGTCGCCGGCGAGACCCAGGAGCGTTCGTGGTCGGTGCTGAAGCGCGGTGGCCGGTTGGTGTCGGCGCTGGGAGAGCCGTCGCACGAGCACGCCTCTCGGCGTGACCCGGACGCGCAGGGTATCGGCTTTCTGGTGGAACCCAATGGCGCGGAACTGACGGCGATCAGCGACTGGATCACCGATGGCAAGGTGCGGCCGTGCGTGCAGGCGACGTTCCCGTTGGAACAGGCCCGCGACGCCGAGCAGCGCCAGGAAAACGAGCACGTGCAGGGCAAGCTGGTCCTGGAAATAGCCGCGTAAACGCGCTGGAGGTTTTTAATGGCAATTCAACTCAAACCCGTTCACCAGCAGGTTGTTGTGATTACCGGCGCCTCCAGCGGGATCGGCCTGGCCGCCGCCCACGCGTTTGCGGTCAAGGGCGCGAAAGTGCTGCTGGCCGCTCGCGACGACCGGGCGCTGGACGAAGTCGTGCGACAGATCGAGGCGAAAGGCGGACAAGCGGCTTACGTGGCCGCGGATGTCGGTCGGCGCGAAGACGTACAGGCGATCGCCGACAAGGCGATCGAGCGCTACGGCGGCTTCGACACCTGGGTCAACAACGCCGGTGCGAGCATCTACGGCAAGCTCGACGAAGTCAGCGACGAAGATCACCACCGCTTGTTCGACACCAATTTCTGGGGGCTGGTATATGGTTCGCAGATCGCGGTCAGGCATTTGAAGCAGCGCGGGGGCGCGCTGATCAACCTGGGCAGCGTGGCCTCCGATGTGTCGCTGCCGCTGCAGGGCATGTACTCGGCGAGCAAGCATGCCATAAAAGGCTACACGGACTCGCTGCGGCTCGAACTGGAACAGGAAGGCGCGCCGGTGTCGGTGACGCTGATCAAACCGCACTCGATCGCCACGCCATTCGCGCAGCATGCGAAGAACTACACCGGTCGCGAACAGACGCTGCCGCCGCCGGTCTACAAGCCGGAAGACGTGGCCGCCGCGATTGTGCATGCGGCCGCGCATCCGGAACGCGACATCTACGTCGGCGGTGCCGGCAAGGTCATGAGTACCTTCAACAAGAATTTCCCCAGCGCCATGGACTGGATGAGCCGGTCGACAATGGGCGACATGCAGCAACGCGCTAAGATCGACAACACGCGCGAAGACGGCTTGACCCAGCCCGGCGAAGGCGGCCGCATCGAAGGCCGCTATCCCGACCGGCACCCCCGCCACACGCGCTACACGCCGGCGTCTCTGCACCCGGTGATGACCGGCATGCTGGCCGCCGCGGCCGGCATTGCCGCGGCCGGAATGGCGCGCGGCGGCCGCCATCGGCGGGTGGATTAGCCGATCACCTGGCTGCCGTCGCGACGCTGGCGACGCGCAGCCCGTCGGCAGCGCATACGGTGCGGCAGGGCGCGGTCCGGGGGCTCTGCCACACACTCGCGCTGTTCGCATTCGGCTCAGCAGTACTCGTTGTGCACACGGTCATTCCCGAGCGCCTCGCACACGGGTAGCGCTGGGCGGCATCATCATCTACGAGATTGGAAATTGCTTGAAGGAGGCAACCATGCGACGTATTTCACTATTGATTCCGGTATTGCTGGCGGCGGGCCTGGCCGTGGCCGCGCCCGTGGATCTGGGCAAATCCGTAAAACTGACCGTCTCGACCAAGGCGCCTTACGGCGACTACCTGACGGACGTCGACGGCCGTAGTCTCTATGTCTTTCTCGCCGACAACAGGAGCAGGGAGAGCAAAGCGAGCAACTGCTACGGGCCTTGCACGGCGTCCTGGCCGCCACTCAATACCGCCGATGACCCGCTTGCCGGTCCGCGGGTTCAGACCTTGAAGGTCGGCACGATGCAGCGCAGAAACAGCCATGTGCAAGTGACCTACAACGGCTGGCCGTTGTACTACTACGCCGGCGACGAAAAGCCGGGGGACACTCGCGGCCAGGATAAACATGGCTTCGGCGCGGAGTGGTACCTGATCTCGCCGGAAGGCCAAATCATCGAAGCCGAGTAGCGGCACGCGCCAGGACAAGATTCGTGGCCGATAGGGGCAGCCCCAAAGGGATCGTTCGATATTGTCGGGCGAAGGTCGCGAGCGTAGCCTGACTCGCTCATGGACGGATCGAGGAGGCCAACATGCAAGTACGAGAGATCATGACGCAAGACCCCGCAGTCTGCACTGCGGATAAATCCATTGCGGACGTCGCGCGGCTGATGGCCGATAACGATTGCGGCGAGATACCCGTCGTCGACGATCTTGAGAGCCGGAAACCGACAGGCGTCATCACGGATCGCGACATTGCGTGTCGTGCCGTTGCAAAGGGCAAAGGACCGGACACACGCGTTTCGGAGGTAATGAGCGAAAATGTCGTGACCTGCGAACCGGACGCCGACGCGCAGGACTGCATGGATAAAATGGAGCGGCATCAGCTGCGGCGCATTCCGATAGTCGACGCGCAAGGCAGAATCTGCGGCATCGTGGCGCAGGCGGATCTCGCCCGCCAGACGAGCCACCGCGACACCGCGAGAGTCGTCAGCGACGTTTCACAACCCGCTCAGCCGAGCCTGTGAGGTGAGGTGAAACCTTGCAGTCGTGGCCTCACGCGCCACGACTGCAAGGTCAGCCGTTTCTCGCAATGCGCTTCAGGCAGCGGCAATCACCGCCACTGCCGTTATCGCCAACGCCACGCCCGCGCGGTTCCATTTATTCAGGCGCTCGCGAAACAGCAGGACGCCCACCAATGCCGCCACCGCGATCACGCCGATGTTCATCGCCGAAAACACCATCGCCGGGTTGCGCGGCAGCGCGCGGTGCGCCTCGATGTAAAACACGATGTTCCCGAAGTTGAGCAGTCCCAGCACCACGCCGGTAATCACGTGACGCGAGCGCAGCCGCGCACGGCCGGACAAGTAAAGCACAGCGATCGCGAATCCCGACAATACAAACGCCAGCACGAAGGTCGCCAGCAAAACGGTCGGGAACGACACGTTGACCAGTTGCGCGACCTCCTTGAAGAGAATGTCGATCGCGCCCATGCCCGCGAATACCAGGATCAGCCATAGCCAGCCGGTGCCGCCATGGCCGCCCGTGCCGTGATCGCGGCGCGCGACGAGGCAAGCGATTGCCGCAAGCCCGATCGCGATACCGACGCCCTTCAGCCAACTGAACGGTTCGCCGAACACGGTGAAGGCGGCGATCAGCGGCAGCAACAGCGACAGGCGCTGCGCCGCGTCCGCGCGCACCACGCCGGCACGGCGCACTGCCAGCGCCAGGACCGCGAAAATCGACGGCAGCAACACACCCAGCGCCAGCAGCACCGGCCATGCCGCGTGCGCGTCCGGCTGCAACAAGGACGCAGGCTGCGGATCGAACGATCCCGCCGTCACCACGGCCGCGACCAGGTAATTGACTACGATCGCCTGATTGATGTCGACCGCGTAACGTTTGGCGAGTTTCAGCAACACCGACACGGCGACGCTGCACAGCACGCTCAACAGAATGTAGTGCATGGATTGGCTGTAGTTGGATTTATAGCGAGTCTCTGTTCGGCCACTGGAACAGGCTTGCATAGTCTGTTCCAGTCCGCGCGCAGGCGCGCCAGGTGAGGCCGCCCTCGGCCATCGCGTCGCGGATGCTCGGCGCGATGAGCTTGAGGAAGCGGGCGGCGGCCTCGTCGCGCAGCCGTTCGAGTCGTGATCGTTCCATCAGGTCGAGCGCCCAGTCCGGCAGCAGCGCCGCGCCGGCGCCCATGAACAGGCGGCGGCCGAAGCCGGCCAGCGGGATCGGCAAGCGGATACTATTCAGCACGGCCAATACTTCGCGGGTGCGCGCATCGCAGACCAGTTCCGGGCGCAGAGCCTCAAAGTAGGCTTCCAGCTCCGCGAGGGACCTGGGCACGGCGCGCGCGCCGAGCGCTTCGGGGACGCGGGCGGTTTCGTGCAGGTAGCGGTCCTGCGCGGATCGTGGTACCTGGCCGTAGCAATACGTCTGGTAACCGCGCATGAAACTCCAGGCTTCGGCGCAGTGAACCCAAGTGAGAAGGTCAGGGTCCTCGGCGCTGTAGGGGCGGCCGTCGGGCGCGACGCCGTGGACATGCCGGTGAACGGAGCGCACGCGCGCGATCGCCTGTTCGGCTGCCGCGCGCGGCGCGTAGGTGGTGCGCGCGACGAAGGCGATGGTGCCGCGCAGCCGCGCCAGCGTTTCACTGCGGAAATTGGAATGATCCCATACGCCGGCCAATGCCAGCGGATGCAGGCTCTGCAGCATCAGCGCGCCGAGCCCGCCGGCCATCATGCCGGGAAAATCAGCATGAATCTTCCACGTGACGGTGTCCGGACCAAACAAGCCCGGATCGCCAACCGGGTGATCGTAGTCCGGCGCAGGCGCATCGCGCCGCAAGACGCCGATGACCCAGCCGCGCAGGTACCTGCGGGCTGGTGGCGGCAGTAACTTCACGCCGGGCAGATGTAATCGGTTGCCCTGCGGCGCAACCGGAGTCGTGTTTTTCATCAACCGGGACCGGAATCGTCTCAACAATCTGGCGCCTCGCGCTGGAACGGATGCACACTAGCATGTCCCCTTGTTGGTTTTCATCAGGGTGGCAGTTAATCTGACGTGCACAGGTTTTCAGTACATCCGTCCAAGGAGGGACGACATGGTCATTACGGTTCCGCATGTCCGGCGCTGACATCGACACCGGCGCAGTGGCGTCCATTGCCGGGGAGGGCATTCTGCTGGCCGGCGGTATGCGCGCGATTCTTTTACAGGTTGCGCATCCGGCCGTCGGCCGCGGCGTCGCCGAGCACAGCAATTTTACCTACCAGCCGATGGACCGGCTGCGTGCCACGATGACGTATGTGTATTGCATGATCTTCGGCAGCAGCTGGGAAAAGCGGGCGATTCGCGACCAGGTGAACGCCGTGCACCGCAATATCAACGGGCCCGGCTACAACGCGTGTGACCCGGAATTGCAGTTGTGGGTCGCGGCGACACTGTACGACACGGCCTTCGGGCTGTACGAGCGCTGGGTCGGCGTCGTCGAAGATGATCTGGCGGAGGTGATATACCGGCAGTACCGAGTGCTGGGCGCGGCGTTGCAGATGCGCGAAGAGCAGTGGCCGGCCGATCGCGCCGCCTTCCGCGCCTACTGGAACGACATGCTGCAACGGTTAACCGTTACCGACGACGCACGGACCGTGTGCCAGGACCTGTTCCACCCCCAGCGCATCCCGCTCATCATGCGCTCCGCCATGCCGCTGAACCGACTGGTGACGGCGGCGCTGCTTCCCGCGCCGGTTCGCGATGGCTACAACATCGAATGGAACGCCCGGCGGCAACGGCGGTTCGATCGATTTTCCAGCACGGTTTCACTGCTTTATCCACACCTGCCGGCGCCCGTCAGACAGATTCCGAGAATCTGGTACATGCGCGACATGCGTCGCCGCCTCGCGCGCGGTTCGACGCGCTGTTCCGGCGCCCGGGTGAACGAATCGGAGTAAGCTACTTGAGCTTGTTCTGCGCGTGTTTCAGCATGTTCAAATGAACCTGCAACGCGGGCAGCGCCTTTTTCGCCAGCTTTTTGACCTTCTCCGATTGCGAGTGATTGATTTCGAACTCGGTCTTGTTGATGGCCCTCAGGTGCGCTGCCGCCATCTTCTTCGTCCACATCTTGTCGAACTGCGCACCGGACTTTGAGCCGATCTTCTGCAGTAGCTGTTGTTGCGCCTTGGACGGCGAGTGCGGCAGCGACACCCCGAGTTCCCGGGCGGCGCGCTTGAGCGCGGAGTCGAGCATCTTGTGGTCCGACACGAGCATACGGCCGGTTTTTCTGACGATGGCGGAGTTGCCCTTGCCGCTGGCGGTCTTGCCGGCCTTGATTTCCGCCAGATTGACCTGGTGCGCGCCGGTCAGCCATAGCTTGTCCTGGTGCGACACCTTGCCGGCTGCCGCGTAGCCCGCGGCGGCCGGCACGGCGAGTACAAGCGCCAATACAATTCCTTGTGCTTTCATTGGATTGTTCCTGGAGCCGCTACTTCAGCTTGGCCATCGCGTGCTGGAGCATGTTGGCCTCCAGGTTGATCGTCGGCAGCGTTTTCATCGCGAGCTTCTTGACCTTGTGCGACTTGCCTTCGGCTACTTCTTTCTGCGTCTTGTTGCCGGCCATGATTTCTGTTTTAAGCATGGTCTTGGTCCAGAGCTTGTCGAACTTGGCGCCTGACTTCGATTTCACCATCTGCAACGACGACTCGAGCTTCGGCGACGTGGACTTCGGCAGCGAGATGTTCATGTCGTGCGCCAGCGTTTCCAGCTTCGTCTTCAGGTGCTTGTCGTCGGCCATGATCTTTTCGGCGACCTTGTCGACGATGGCCGATTCGCCCTTGCTCTTCGCCGCCTTGCCGGCCTTGATCGCCGCGAGCGTGACCTGATATGTCGTTTTAACCCACTGCTTGTCCTGCTGAGGGACATCAGCCGCATAAACTGTCGCGGGCACCGCCGGTACTGCCAACGTAAAAGCCAATAGCAATAATCGTATCTTCATCGTTTTTCCTTCCATGGGTAAAAGTTCACTTTGCGCCGTTCCCGGTCCGTCCGCAATCAGGGAAATCTCGGCTAGGGAATACGAAATGCATCTATTGCAGCCGCGCCGCGCGTGTTGGCATTCGACGATGCTGCGCGTAATCTGTCCTCAAGCCCTCTTCTTCCTACTTCGTCCACGGAGGGACGAGCAGATGACGGACACCGCATTGGACATGCGGCCGGCCGCGAAGCCTGTACCCGCGAAGCGTGCCGTCGCCGGCTACGATTCGTCGTCCTCGATGCTGCGCGCGCTGGCACTGTGTCTGCATGACCGGGACACGCCGGTGCTGGGCATTGCGCCAGCCTCCGTCGAGCCGTTTGCCGACCCTTTTCTGAAAGCGCTGGACCGGCTACCGCGGGGTGCCCGCGAGGCGCTCTTCACCTGGGGCGGCATTGCCGAGGCGCTGCCCCTCGATCGGTTTCGCGAAGTCGACGCGGAAGCCATCGCCGAATGGCTGGTGGAGCGTTACCCGCGCCGGCCTTATCCGGCGATTTTTATCGGCTCGTCGAACGGCGCGCTCATTCACCTGGCCGCCGCGCTCGGCTGCCCGTGGTTGCCACAGACGCTGCTGCTGCCGGTGCGGCGGCGCTACATCCACATGGACGAGCCGCGCGAGATTGCCGCGGAAACGATGGACGCGGCGCGCGGCATGCTCGACGCCAATCCGAACGTCGCGCTGCACCAGATGCACGATCCGGTACAGGACCGGCTGCCCGTGCGCCGCATGAGCTATTTCCGGATGAAGTACCTGCGGTTGCCGAACGCCTATCGTCGCTTCCTCGACGAATGCCTGGCGCTGGGCGGACGCATCATCATCGCCAATTGCGAGTACGGTTGGCCGACCACGCAGCTCGCCGACCGGCACGTGTTCCAGTTCGGCGGCGTCGGCGGCGCGAACTTCGACGACCTGTTCAGGGGCACGCCGGCGGTGCGCGAGTTTCTGTCCGGCTACGGCTCGCATCGCGAGCGCTGGGACCCGCCCGAGCCGGACGCCGAGCGGGTCGAGGCGGAGTGGGGATTTCGCGAAGAGCTGCGCGCCGACATTACGGCCTACGCCGAGGCCAACCATCGCAAGGTGCAGGAAATCCGCTTCAAGCACCCGATGGAGGTCAGCGGGCCGGTGGCCGATCTGCACCGCTGGTGGTATCAAAAGCACGGCACGCCGATCAAGCGGCTGCTGGTCGAACAGTTCGTCTATGTCGAGCCGTGGTGGGCGCCACGGCTGGGCGCCGTGCCGTTCTGGACGCTGTTCGGCACCGAGCCGTCATGGCGCCGGCTGGTGGATTACCTGCGTACCGCGCCCCCTTACGACGACATGCGCATTGCGCTGTTCTCCCACGGCACGTTTTCCATCGGCATGGCGACCGGTTCGGAGTGGCAGGGGCTGCTGTCTTACGCGAAGCACGGCGGCGGTTTCGTCGGCACCGATCCGGGCATCTTCCCGCTCGATGTGCGCACGATTGTCGGATTTCATCGCGACGTTAGCCGTTTGGATGGCCGCGTCGATCCGCCGCCGCCGCTGACGCTCCAAGAGGCGGACGAGTTTTTTGCCAGCGCCGCGCCGGCCGGGGTGTCGTTCAATTTTGCGTAGGATGCGCCGTTCCCACTCTTGTCATTCCTGCCTTCGCAGGTATGACGAGAAAAACAAGAGGCTCCTCTGAATGTACGATTCCGGCAAAACCTTGTTCAGGCAACTGGCGCATTGCCTCCATGGCAGCAGCGCGCCGTTCCTGGGCCAGGCGTCGGCGCGCATGGAACGGGCGATTCATCCGTTCATGCGCGGCATCAATCTGGTACCCCGGGCGCTGCGCCAGCAGTTCATCGCCTGGGGGCCGCTGCCGGCGTCAGTGCCGCCCAGCAAGCTGATCGACTTTGACGCCGATGTGCTGGCATCGGAGTTCGTTGCCCAACTGCCGGCGCGTGAGTATCCCGCAATTATTCTCGGTTCCGCCAACGGCGCCGGCGTTCATCTGGCCGCGGCACTCGGCGTCCCATGGTTGCCGCAGACCGCGATGGTGCCGGTACGCACGCGCGGCGCGGACCGCGACGACCCGGGTCCGGCGATGGCAATGCTGGCGGAGCCGCTGGAGCAGTTCACGCGGCACAATCCGGACGTGCTCGCGGTGCATCAGCACGACCCCTGCCACGACCGCCTGCCGATTCAGCACGTGGCCTACGTGCGGTTCAAGTGGCTGACACTGCCGGCGCCATATCGGCGCTACATCGACCAGGCGCTCGCGCCCGGCGGGGGCATTATCGTGTTCGACTGCGCCCACCGGCGGCCGATGACGCAGATCGGCGAGCGGCACTGGTTCCAGTTCGGCGGGCTCGATTCAGCCACCATCGATGAATATTTTCACGGCGGCCGGAGGGTCGAAATGTTCCTCAAGCGTCACAATCCGGACCCCGATCGGCAACGTTGGGAGCCGCCCGAGCCGGACGGCGACCAGCCGGAGGCGGAATGGGGGTTTCATCCGGCGCTGAACGGCGCGATCCGCCAACTTGCCACCGAAAAGCAGGCGCGGGTGGCAATACTGCGCTATTCGCATCCGCAGGATCCAAGCGCCTTCGTCGCCGAGCTGTACCGCTGGTGGTATACGAGCCGCGGCCGGGAGAGCAACCGCCTGCTGGTGGACCAATTCCTGCTCGCCGACCCGTGGCTGACGCTGCGCACCGGCTCGGCGCCGTACTGGACGCTGTTCGGCACCCGGCCGGCCCGGGACCGGCTGCTGCGATACCTGCGCAATGCCGGGCCGTGGCCGGACATCCGGCTGACGCTGTTTTCACACGGCATCGACGCAATCGGCGATGCAAGCGGCCAGGAATGGGCCGCCGCGTTCGACTACGCCCGGCGCGGCGGCAGCTTCGTCGGCGTGAACCCCCGGTACTATCCGGCCGACCTGCGCACGCCGGCAGGCTTTCATCACGACCTCAAGCGGCTGGTGGACAACCAGCCGCTGCCGGCGCCGCTGACGCTGGCGGAGCTGGATGAGTTTGGCGCGGAATGGCCGGGGAAAGAGATCCACTACGAGGCCGG
>DASSNT010000089.1:0-34029 GCA_035701285.1 Gammaproteobacteria bacterium
TTTCACTGTTCCATTATCGCCACGGTCGGGTCGAGCTTCGCCGCGCGCCGTGCCGGCAGCCAGCATGCTGCCAGCGTGATCAGGCAGACGGCAATGGCGCTGCCGGCAAGCGTCAGCGGGTCGAACGGCGGAACGCCGAACAAGCGCGCGGAAATCAGGTTGCCGCATAACACCGCGAGGCCGAGGCCGATCACCACGGCCGGCACGAGCAGCCGCAGTCCGTCGTTCAGTACCAGCCGCGACAGGTCTTCCGGCAATGCACCCAGCGCCAGGCGCACGCCGCACTCGGCGCGGCGCTGGCCGACGGCATAGCTCATTACCGCATAGACGCCGACGATCGCCAGCGCGAGAGCGATGCCGCCGAAAGACAGCAGCAACGTCATCATCGTCCGCTTCTCGCCGAGCGAATCCGCGAGGTGCTGCTTCATTGTACGAACGTTGTAAACAGCGACATTGGGGTCAACCGTCGCGACCAGATTCTGCAACGGCGCGACGAGCGTATTGGGGGGCAGCGTCGTATGAATGGCCACATTGATGATTCCGGAACTCATTTTCGCATCGTTGATGTAAATGGTGACCGATTGCTGCGTCTGCGACAGGCCGGCATATTTGATCGACGGCACGATGCCCGTGATGGTGTACCTGGTGCCCTCGGGTCCACTGAGCTGGACCTGCCGCCCGATCGGATTGGTTTCGTGAAAATATTTTTCAGCCAGTCCTGCGTCAATAATGGCTGTCGGTGTGCCCGTGCCACGCGGGCTGAATCCCTTGCCACGCAAAATCGGGATTCCGAGCGTGTCGAAGTAACCCTGGCTGACATTGTTGATCATCGCCGCCGGCGGTTTGCCTGCCACCCGCGGCGGCTGACCCGGAATCGAGAAGATGAGCAGGTTCTGGTTGCTGCCCAGTGGCAGAACGTTCGCGATAGTGGCGCGGCGAACGCCGGGGAGCGTTTCCACGCGATCGATCAGACTCATGTAGAAGCGGCTGCGCGCCTCGTCGTCCTTATGATCCGTCGGCGGCACCAGCAAGCTGGCCATCAATACATGGTCCTTGCGAAAACCCGGATCGACCGCCTGCAGATTTATAAAGCTGTGCAGCACCAGGCCGGCCATGGCGAGCAGTCCGGTGGCCAGCGTCAGTTCCGCAACGACCAACGCGCTGCGTACGCGCCGCGTGCCGCGTCCGCCGCTCGTCGTCCGCCCGCCTTCCTGCAACACCGCCTGCAAATCGGTCCTCGCGAGATGGCGAATCGGCAGCACGCTGACCAGCGCGGCGGTGAACAGAACCACGCCCAGCGCAAACAGGCCGACGCGCCAGTCGAGCGTGGCGCTGAAGATGGCGTCGTTCGCGCCCAGCGACGAGCCGGTGATGAAGTGCAGCGCCAGCCAGCACAGCGCAACGCCGATCAAGCCGCCCGGCACCGTCAGGCACAGCGCTTCGCCGAGTAACTGCCGCGCCAGCACCGCGCGGGTGGCGCCCAGAGTGCTGCGCACGGCTATTTCGTGGCTGCGGCCGAGAATGCGCGATAACAGCAGGTTGGCGACGTTGACGCAGGTCATCAGCAGAATCAGCAGCACCGCGCCCTGCAACAGCCACAGCGTCGAGCTGCGATCGCCGAGCAGCACCTGGCGCCAGGACTGGATGTCGATGGCGTAGCCGGTGTCGTAAACGATCTTCCGGAGGTCGGCCGGCACCTCGTCCTGCACGTAATTGCGAACCGCGTGCTGGACCTGCAGCTTGGCTGTATCGAGGCTGACGCCGGGTTTGAGCCGTCCGATAAACGGTGTGCCGAGCGCCAGGAAACGCTGGGGAGAAAAGGCCTGCGGTGGCAACGGGTTCGGGACCCAGAGCGAATAGGTGCGATCGGGGAAGGCGAAGTCTTTCGGCATGACGCCGATGACGCGCCAGACGCTGCCGTCGAGCTTCAAGGTCTTGCCGACGACATTCGGGTCGGCGCCAAAGCTTCTGCGCCACATCCCGTAGCTGAGCAATACGACCTGCTCGTTGCCCTTCTGCATGTTTTCCGCGGTGTACGTTCGGCCGATCAGTGGCTGCACACCGAGCACGTCGAACAGCGATGGCGTGGAATACAGGCCGAAGACGCGTTCCGCACGCCCGCCTGTCTGCAGATCGAAAATGCCCTGATGGTAATAGGCGGTCGACTGGAAGGCGTCTGTCTGTTCCTTGATGACCCGGTAGGTCGGCGGCGAGATCGGCCACATGCCCTGGAACATCTTGGGTGACACCGAACCCACTTGCGCCAGCTGTTCGCCGTGCGGATAGGGTAGCGGTTTCAGCAGGTAGCCGCTCAGGAAGCTGAAGACAGCAGTGTTGGCGCCAATGCCGAGTGCGAGGGTGAGAATGGCGGCGGCGGCGAAGCCGGGTTTGGCGCGGAGCTGGCGCAAACCGAAACGCAGGTCGCTCAAAAATCCGTTCATACTACCGCTCCTTTACCTGTAGCGAGCTATTTTTGATACTGGATGCACACGTTCCTGGCTTCGGTGAAGAACCGCATCGCCTCGAAGCCGCCTTCGCGGCCCGCGCCGGATTGCTTCATGCCGCCCATCGGCACGCGCAGGTCGCGCAGCATCCAGCAGTTGATCCAGATCAGGCCGGCCTCGAGTCTGTCGGCGATACGATGGCAGCGCGACACGTCGCGGCTCCATACCGAAGCCGCAAGGCCATACCGGACGCCGTTGGCGCAGGAGACGGCTTCGGCTTCGCTGCTGAACGGCGCGAGCGTGACCACCGGCCCGAAGATTTCGTCCTGGTTGGTACGGCAGTCGGGGCCGAGGCCTTCGATGACGGTCGGTTCAATGAACCAGCCGTCGGTGCAGCGGCCGTCAAGGCGCATCCGGTTGCCGCCGGTGAGAATGGTGCCGCCTTCGTCGCGAGCCGTGTCGATCGCCGCCAGAATCTTGTTCATGTGCGGCTCCGAGACGACCGCGCCCAGATCGACCCCCGATTCCAGCGGGTCGCCTACCTTTAACGCCCGCGCACGTTCCACGAATGCGTCGCGGAAATGGTCGTACAGGCTGTCTTCAACAAGGATGCGCGAGCCGCACAGGCAGATTTCGCCCTGGTTCGAGAACGCCGCTTTGACGGCGCCGTCGAGCGCGGCGTCGAAGTCGCAATCGGCGAATACCAGCGTCGGATTTTTGCCGCCGAGTTCGAGCGACAGTTTCTTGAACATCGGTGCCGCCGTGCGGGCAATGCTGGCGCCGGTCGCGGTGCCGCCGGTAAACGAAATCGCGCTGATTTTCGGGTGCTCGACCAGTGCCTGTCCGATGCCGGCGCCGCGGCCGTGAACGATGTTCAGCACGCCGGGCGGCAAGCCGGCTTCCTCGCAGATCCGGCCGAACAGGGCGGCAGTGGCCGGCGTTACCTCGGACGGTTTTGCGACCACGCAGTTGCCCGCCGCGAGTGCCGGCGCGATCTTCCAGGTGAACAAGTAAAGCGGCAGGTTCCACGGCGAGATGCAGCCGACGACGCCGTGCGGCTGGCGCAGCGTGTAGTTGATCGCGCCCGCCTGGTTGCCCAGCCCCATCGCGTGGCTTTCGCTGGCGAACTGCGTCGCCGCGGCCGCGAAGAAGCGCAGGTTCGAGGCGGCGCGTGGAATGTCGACGCCCGCGGCCAGCGACAGTGGTTTGCCGGTGTCGATGCTTTCCGCGCGGACCAGTTCGTCGTGTTGCGCCTCAATTCGGTCGGCGAGCCGGTTCAGCCACCGCGCGCGTTCGCCGGCCGGCAGTGCCGACCAGTCGGGGAAGGCGGATTCGGCGGCCGCGACCGCGGCGGCGAGATCGGCATCGCCGGAATCTGCGACGCGGGCATACGCGGTCCCTGTGGCAGGTTCGAAAACATCCAGCCACTGATCGTCGGCCGACGATTGCTGTTTGCCGCCAATGTAGTTTCGGAAGGTGTGTGTTTCAGCCATTCGACACGCTGCCTGTGCAATCGACTTCGAACCAGCCGCCGTCGCCGTCGAGCCGCAGCGCCGTCAACGCGCCGCCCCAGACGCAGCCGCTGTCGAGGGAAAAGACATTATGGCGGCTGACCGCGCCAAGTGCGGACCAGTGGCCGCAGACGATGCGATCGTTCGCGCTCTTGCGTTCCGGCACCGCAAACCATGGCACGAGCGGCACGGGTTGTCGGCCCGGCGGCCCCTTGTGACTGAAGTCCATTGTCCCGTCGGGCGTGCAGAAACGCACCCGCGTCAGGTAGTTCACGATCACGCGAAGCCGATCGGCGCCCGTCAGGTCGGCATTCCAGCGGGCCGGTTCATTACCGTACATGTTGTTCATGAAGCTGGTCCAGTCGGGCGCGGCCAGGCGCGCTTCGACCTCGGACGCCAGCGCCATCGTTCCGTACCGCGTCCACTGCGGCGCCAGCCCCGCGTGCACCATGATGTAGCCGCACGCGGCGTCATAGTGCGCGAGCGGGCGGTGGCGCAGCCAGTCGAGCAACTCGCGCCGGTCGGGCGCAGCGAGAACCGCATCCAGCGTGTCGCTCGGGCGGGCTGGCTGGCAACCGGCGGCAACCGCCAGCAGGTGCAGGTCGTGATTCCCCAGAACGGTAATCGCCGCGTCGCCGAGGTCCTTTACGAAACGCAGCGTTTCAAGCGACTGCGGCCCCCGATTGACCAGGTCGCCGGTGAACCACAGCCGGTCGGTTTGCGGCTCGAAATTGATATGGTCCAGCAGGCGGGCGAGCGCGTCGTAGCAGCCCTGGATGTCGCCGATCGCATAAACGGACATTGATATCGATATCTATTCTTGTTCTTCGACCCGTACGGCCAGTACATCGCAGGGCGCGGCGGTGACCAGCGAGCGCTCGGTCGAGCCGCGGAACAGGGCGAGACCGTGACGCTGGTGCCGGCCGATGACAATCAGGTCGGCATCGATGGCCTGCGCGGCGCGCACGATTTCCGACTTGATGCCGCCGACGCAGACGTCGCGCGGCGCGTTCTCCAGCCCGACGCGGGCGGCAAATTCCTGCAGCCGGCTACGCGCCCCTTCCAGCATTTCGGTTTCCAGATCGACAGGCGGCGGCATCAGCGCTTCGCCGGCCGGGTCCATCGGAACGTACTCGACCACGTGCAGCAGGTTGATCCTGGCCCCGAATGCGTCGGCGAGGGCCGCCGCGCGATGGCCAATCGCGTCGCTGCCAGGAGCGATGTCGACGGCGAGCAGAATTTGCCGGTAAGTCATGGTTAATGACCCGAAAATGACTCTTTCGGGGGAGTATACACAAGCTTTCGGGGCTAAATCCCCTTGCTCATTTCGCTGAGCCGGCCGAAATCCGCCGGTGCAAGCGTTTCCGGCCGGGCGCCTGGATCAATGCCTGCCGCGGTCATGGTCTCGACCGGAACCGTGTTCTTCAATGCGTTGCGCAGCGTCTTGCGCCGCTGGTTGAACGCCTGCGAAACGATGGCGGCAAAGCGCTTCCGGTCGCCGAACGCAAACGGCGGCTTGGGCCACGGTGTCAGCCGCACGACGGCGGAGTCGACCGCGGGCGGCGGCTGAAACGCGCCGGGCTTGACCGTAAACAGCCGCTCGGCGCGCGCGGCGCTGGCGATCATGACGGTCAGGCGCCCGTAGGCGCGGGTGTTCGGAGAAGCGCAGATGCGGTCGACGACCTCGCGCTGCAGCATGAAATGCATGTCGTGAATGACGTCCGCCTGTGCCAGTAGATGGAACAGCAGTGGCGTCGAGATGTTATAGGGGAGGTTGCCGACGAGCCGCAGCCGTTCCGGGCTGGCGAACTGGCGAAAATCCATCTTCAGCGCATCCTGCTGATGCACCTGCAGCTCGCCGACGCCGGCGCAGTTCGCTTCGAGCAGCGGAATCACGTCGCGATCGAGTTCCACGGCATCGATGCGGCCGTGCGCCGCGAGCAGCGGCCGCGTCAGCGCGCCCAGCCCGGGGCCGATCTCGACCAGCCGGTCGCCGGCTTCCGGCGCGATTGCCGCGACGATTTTTGCCGTGACGCGGGTGTCGTGCAGGAAGTGCTGGCCGAAGCGCTTGCGCGGACGGTGCGAATCAGCCATCGACGATATCCAGTGCTGCCGCCACCGCCGCGCGCAGGCTTCCGGCGTCGGCGCGCCCGCCTCCGGCCAGGTCGAGCGCCGTGCCGTGATCGACCGACGTGCGCACGATCGGCAGCCCCAGCGTGATGTTTACTGCGTGGCCGAAGCCGGCGTACTTCAGCACCGGCAACCCCTGGTCGTGGTACATCGCCAGCACCGCATCCGCGCCTTCGAGACGCGCCGGCGTGAATAGCGTGTCGGCAGGCAGCGGACCCACCACGTTCAGTCCACGCTCGCGCAGCGCGTTCAGGCAGGGTTCGATGATCTCGATTTCTTCACGGCCGAGGTGACCGCCTTCGCCGGCGTGCGGATTCAATCCGCAGACGAGGATGCGCGGAGCACGGACGGCGAACCGTTCGCGCAAGTCGCGCTCGAGTATCGTCAGAACCTGCGTCAGGCGTTCGGCGGTGATCGCCGCCGGGACGGCGGCCAGCGGCAGGTGCGTGGTGGCGAGCGCGACCCGCAGCTTGTCTGCCGCCAGCATCATGACCGGCAACGGCGCGCCGGTGCGCGCGGCAAGAAATTCGGTGTGGCCGGAAAAGGTGATGCCGGCGTCGTTGATGACGCCCTTGTGAACCGGTGCGGTCACCATCGCCGCGAATTCGCCGCTCCGACAGCCATCCGCCGCCCGTTCCAGCATCGCCAGAACGTAGCCTGCGTTGGCCGGGTTGAGCCGGCCGGGTTCCACCGGCGCCGCCAGATTGATCGGCAGGATCGAGATTCTGCCGCCGACCGGCGGCAAGCCCGGCTCGTATTCAGGAAAGGTCCCGGACAGGCCGAGCTGCGTCGCCCGTGCCGCCAGTAGCGCCGGGTCGCCCAGCACCACCAGTTCCGCGCCCTGCCGTTCCCGGCCGAGCGCGAGGCAGATGTCCGGCCCGATGCCCGCCGGCTCGCCGCTGGTGACAGCGAGCCTAGCTGCCGAAGCCGGCACCGCCGTTGTCGTCCAGCTGGACCTTCACATACGATTCATCGCGCATCTGCCGGAGCCAGTGATCCGTCTGCTCGCGCATCTTGCGTTCCCGAATCGCCATAAAGGCCTGGTGACGGCGGGTTTCTTCCGTCTGGTTCTGCTTGCGCCGGTCGAGCACCTGAACGATGTGCCAGCCGAACTGCGTATGGAAGGGATGGCTGATTTCCTTGGGCTGCAGGTTGTCCATGACCTGCTGAAAACCGGGGACGACCATGCCCGGGTCGAGCCAGCCCAGGTCGCCGCCCTTCGCGGCGGAGTTGGGATCGTCGGAATACTCTTTCGCCAGCTTGGCAAAGCTCGCGCCGTTCTTGATCTTCTGGCGCAGTTGTTCGAGCCGCTGCTCGGCTTCAGAGTTGCTGACGAGCAGGTTCGGCTGAATCAGAATGTGGCGCGCATGCGTCTGCGTGACGATCACCTGGTGTTCGGCGCGTTCGCCGGCCAGTTTGACGATGTGGTAGCCGTCGTCGTCCTTGATCGGCTCCGAAATGGCGCCGTCGTCCATCGTCAGCACGGTATTGGCCAGGCTCGGCGACAGCTCGCCGCCGCGCAGCCAGCCCAGGTTGCCGCCCTGAAGCGCGTTCCGTCCGTCGGATACCGCGGCCGCGGTCGCTTGGAAATCCGCGCCGCTTTTCAATTTCTGGTACACCGCCATCGCTTTCTGATGCACCTTGTCGGCTTCTGCCGGCGTTGCATCCGGCGGCACCTTGAGCAGGATCTGATATACGTGATATTGCGTGTTGCCGCGGCCCTGCTGCGCCTGCGCAACGAGGAACTGGTCGACTTCCGCCGGCGAGACGAAAACCCGGTCTTCGACGGCCTGCTTGTGCACGCGGCGCAGGATCAGCTCGTGGCGGATGTCCTGGCGGAACTGGTTGTAATTGATGCCCTGGGCGGCGAGCCGGGCGGGCATTTCGCTCAGGGTAAAGTTGTTCTGCTGCGCGATGTGCGAAAGCGCCTGCGTCACCACTTCGTCCGAGACCCGGATGCCCTGTCTCTCCGCCAGTTGCAACTGCAGTTGCGTCACGATCATCTGCTGCAGCACCTGATGCCGGAGATCGTCGGCCGGCGGCACCGGCGTGCCCTGACTGCGCAATCGCTGGCGCGCCAGGTTCGTCTGCTGCTCCAGCTCCGACAACAAAATGACGTCTTCGTTGACGATCGCTACGACGCGGTCGAGCAGCACGCCCTGATCGGCATCGGCCGCCATGGCCGGCACGGCGGCAGCGAACAGGACCGCCGCGACGAGTGCCGCGCCCCATCTCTGTTTAATCGACATGAATGCTCCGGGAAGGATTGGAATCAGTCACCATAGCCTAGGATACCACGCTCCAGGAACTCCTCGATGTCCCGCCCCAGGCGGCCCAGACCCTTGAACTGCAGCTCGAAGTACAGCGAAGAGGCAATGTCGCCGGAGGGCCGCAGGTAGCGCCGGTTGAGGAACACGAAGGCCCAGCAGCAGTTCTCGTACTGGAACCCGGTAAACGTTTCGCGCGTTTCCTGATCCTTCAGCGAATAGTTCCAGCGGCCGACCAGCTTCCAGTGCTGCGACACCGGCCACGCCACCGACACGTCCGTTTCTTCCAGGCGGTCGCGGCGGAAGCGGTAGCCGAGGTTCACGATCTGGTTCCCGTTGCCGTGATACTGAAACTGAAACGCCGCCACGTCATTCTTGTGTGTATGCGGGTC
This sequence comes from Gammaproteobacteria bacterium, assembly GCA_035701285.1. GTDB lineage: Bacteria > Pseudomonadota > Gammaproteobacteria > Natronospirales > DASSBR01 > DASSBR01. The sequence goes on from DASSNT010000089.1 coordinate 8,745, forward strand.
CCATTGCAGCGCCGCCGTCGTCGACCAGTGGTCGTCGAGATTGAGCCGCAGTTCGCCGATGATGTCGGATGTTGGCTGGGTCTCCGGCGGCCGGCCCGGCAGCGTCACCAGTCGGTCCCTGAAGTAACGGATCTGGCCGATGCTGGCTGCCAGCAGCTCCTTGCCGGTGTCCGGGTGCACGAAGCGGGTGGTGAGCGCGTAGCTGAGTTGGTTGGCGTCGCCGAGGCGATCCACGCCGTTGAAGCGGTTGTCGGAGAACAGCTGCAGATAGTTGAACGTCGCGCCGCTGGTGTCGAACAGCGGGATATCAGTCTGGTCGCGATACGGGACGTACAGATAGAACAGGCGCGGCTCCAGGGTTTCGATCAGGCCGCCGAAGCCGGCATCGCGCTCGAATACCAGACCGCCGTCGAGGCTCAGAATCGGCGCCGCGCGCGACAGTTGAGTTGGCTGCAACGGGTCCTCGACGTTATAGAGCTGGTATTCGGCCAGGTCGAATTTCGCCGTCGGGCGCAGGTACCACGCATTGGTGCCGAACGTGTAGTCGGCGGTCGGTTGCGCGTGCAGGCGTGCGGCGCCAACCCGCCCGGGATAAGCAAAGTGCACGAGTTCGCTGTCGAAGCCGTAATCGAGACGGAAATTCTGGGGCGGCGCCCGCCAACTCAGCAGAATTTGCGGCAGTTCGCGGTAAGGGGGACGATTTCGGGTGCCGAAGGCATTCAGCGTCTGGTAACTCCTGAGGCGGGTCAGGAACGACCAGTTGGACTCGTTGTAACCAACCTGCACGGTCGACCTCTGATGCACCTGTGCGGTTTCGCTCAGGCTGCTGCCAAAATCTGCGAAATAATTCGGATCGCTTACGTGGTTCAGGCTGGTCCTGAAGCCCCAGTGGTCGCTGATGCGGGTCGTGTCGCTAAAATGAAACCGGCTGCGGCGCTGCTCGGCGAGTCGGTCGTAGGGTAGCAGCGAAAAGTCCAATTCGCCTTCGCTGCCGGACAGCAGGTAACGATACTGCGCGGTCGTCAGTACGCCGCGTCGGCTGAGGATGCGCGGCGCTAGCGTCGCGTCCATATTGGGTGCGATGTTGATGTAGTAAGGCGCGGTGATGTCGAGGCCGTCGCCGGTCGAGTAGCCGATAATCGGCGACAGAAAGCCGGTCTTGCGCTTGTCCGACAGCGGGAATGAAATGAACGGCGTATAAAAGATCGGCACGCCGTAGAACCGGATCGTGGCGTTGTAGGCGATGCCGACGTCCGTATTCCGGTTCAGCTCAACCTCGGGCGTTTTCAGCGCCCAGTCGTTCCTGCCGAGCGGGCAGGTGGTGTAGGTCACATCCTGCAGTTCGCTGACGCCGGGGCCGGTGAGCTTGATTTTGCTGGCGTAGCCGCGGCCGTGGCGCTCCGGCAGGCGGAAGGTGGCATCGAAAAACGTGCCCAGGTCGGTATCCAGGAAGTAGCGGCCGCGCTCGCCTTCGACCTGAAGCGTTGGCGTGCCGAACAGCACATCGCCTTCGGCGAAGACGCTGCGCGCCTTGCTGTCGTAGGTCAGGCTGTCGGCGGTCAGACGCTGGTCGCCCTGCACGACGTCGACGTCGCCCTGAAACAGCGATACGCCCTCGCGTACCGCTGTCGTGGAATCCGCATTGATGATGACGGTCTCGTCTGACGGCTGCTTGCTGGGCGGCGGCAGGCCTTCGAACGAAGGCAGGGGGCAGATCATCGGCGGTGGCGCCGCGTAACCACTGGCCGCCGCCACGCCCAGGCCGGCGGCCAGAATGATCTGCCATGGCGATTTTCGCGAGCGGTTGAGCGTCACGCTAGTCGTCTTTCATGCCAATTTATCAAGGAGTGCCGGCAGCGCGCTCCTGCCCGCCCGGAGCGTCGCTCACCTTACTTTAATTGCGGCTGCAATGCGATACCATGCGCAGCATGAGCGACATTGATCCGCGCCGGCAGGCGCTGGAAAACTGGATTGCCGAGCAACAGGGCGCGCCACCGGCGGCGGTGATCGCCGCGTCCAGCGACGCCAGCTTCAGGCGCTATTTCCGCGTCACCACGGCCGGGGGCGAGAGCGTCATCGCGATGGACGCGCCGCCGGCGCAGGAGGACAGCCGGCCGTACGTCGAGGTGGCGGAGCTGCTGGCCGAAGCCGGCCTGAACGCGCCCCGCATCCTGGCGGCGGATCTCGACCGCGGTTTTCTGCTGATATCGGATCTCGGCCGCCAGACCTGGCTGGACGTCATCGACGACGGCAATGCCGACGAACTGTTTGCCGCGGCGATTGCCGCGCTCGTTCGCTGGCAGGCGGCGACCGTTCCAGGCCGCTTGCCGCCATACGACCAAACGCTGCTCCGGCGGGAACTCGAGCTGTTCCCGACCTGGTATCTCGGCCGGCATTTCGGCATCACGCTGCGCGGCCGGCGCGCCGACGCCTGGGAGCAGTGCTGCCGGCTGCTGATCGAAAGCGCGGAAGCGCAACCGCAGGTCTACGTCCACCGCGACTACATGCCGCGCAACCTGATGATTTCCAACCCGAACCCGGGCATCGTCGATTTCCAGGACGCGGTTATCGGGCCGGTGACATACGACGTCGTCTCGCTGTTCAAGGACGCATTCCTGTCGTGGCCGGAAGAGCGGGTCGCAGGCTGGCGCCGGCAGTATTGGGAGACCGCGCGCGAGGCGGGCGTGCCGCTGCAGGCGGATTACGCCGAGTTCGAACGCGCTTTCGACTGGATGGGCCTGCAGCGCCACCTCAAGGTGCTCGGAATTTTCGCGCGCCTCAACTATCGCGACGGCAAGCCGCGGTATCTCGAAGAAACACCGCGTTTCGTCAACTACGTCCGTACGGTTGCTGCACTGTACGAGGAATTCACGCCGTTGCTGGAGATGTTCGACGACCTGCCCGAGAGCGCCGCGTGAAGGTCATGATCCTCGCCGCCGGCCGCGGCGAACGCCTCCGCCCGCTGACCGACCGTACGCCCAAGCCGCTGGTCGAAGTTGGCGGCAAGCCGCTGATCGAATGGCACATCGAGCGCCTGCGCGCTGCCGGCCTGACCGAACTGGTCGTCAACGTCTCGTGGCTCAAAAACCAGTTGATCGAGTTCCTCGGCGACGGCTCGCGCTGGGGCGTCTCGATTGCGATCTCGGAAGAGCCGCCCGGCGCGCTGGATACCGGCGGCGGCATTCTGCAGGCGCTGCCACTTCTGGGAGCGGAGCCGTTCTGGGTCGTGAATGGCGACGTGTATACGGATTATGCTTTCGCGCCGCGCGAACTCGAAAAGAACGACCTCGCGCACCTGGTGCTGGTCGATGGGCCGTCGGAGGACTTTGCGCTGCCAGGCGGTCGCGTTCGCAACGAGCGCGGCGAATACACGTTTTCCGGCATCGGGCTTTATCGGCCGGAACTCTTTAGCGACCACGGCGCCGGCATCTTTTCATCCACCCCGTTGCTGCGCGCTGCTGCCAACGCCGACCGGCTGAGCGGCGAAGTGCATACCGGCGAATGGCACGACATGGGTGCGCCGGAACGATTGGCGCGACTGCGGGCAAAGCTCGCCTGACCGCCGGTCGGCCATTCCACACCGCGCGCGCCGAGGGCAGGCGATCGTCGCGCCAACAACGCCATACTCTCCCCGAACGCGCGCCCTGGCGGCGTCAATCCAAAATCTACGGGATCCGACAATGAAAAAAATGACGATTTGGCTGGCAATCGCGTTTGCCGCGATTGGCGCTGCGCCGCTCGCACAGGCCGCGGTGCCTGCCGACAGCGACGAAGGCTTCTTCCTGGCTGCCAAAATCGGCAAGACGGCGTGGTCGCTGAACGACCAGTACAGCGACAACCAGAAGGCCACGACCTACGGGGCGCAGGCCGGCTATCGCTGGAGCATCAATGACGCCAACGCGATCGGGTTTGAAGCCGGCTACATCGATTTTGGCGAAATCGACGACGCCGACGGCGGCATGTTTGCCACCTTCAGCGGCAGCGCCCTCACTGCCGGCGTCAACTACCAGCTCACGTTTGCGGATGCCTGGTACTTCGAAACCCGCGCCGGCTATATGCAGCTGACGCTGGATTCCAACATCACGCTGCCCGGCGTCACCGTGCAGATCGGGCCTTTCTCATCGGATCTCGGCCTCGGCATCAGCTACAACTCTGATGACTTCGATGGCGTCTACGCCGGTGTGGCTATCGGCCGGTATTTCACGCCGGCCTTCGGGTTGAGTCTCAACTACGACTACCACCGCGCCAACGACGTGTATGGCGAAAACCTCAATCTGCCGATGTTCTCGATTGCCGCGGAATTCCGCTTCTGACCGCCGACTTCCGCCAGACGGTCGGACTACGGTCATGAAAGGCGGCTGCGCTCATTTGGGAATTCCTATACTTCGCATGCCGCACCAGATGCGGCAAACACCAATTACCAACAAGGGGTTTCTGATAATGAAAAAGGTTTTCCTCCCGCTGGCATTCGCGGTGGCGTCAGTTGCCGCTGTTCCGGCTGCGCAGGCCGCCGACGGCAATGGCTTCGTGACAGTAAAGGCGGGGCAGACGTCCTGGTCGCTCAACGACCAGTACAGCGACAACGAAACCGCGTTTTCGTGGGGCGCGCAGGGCGGTTATCGCTGGAGCCTCAACGACACGAACGCTATCGGCTTCGACGTCGGCTACGTTGACTTTGGCAGCATCAGCGACAGCGGCAGTGGCGTCAGCGCCTCGCTCGACGGCAGCGCGATCACGGTCGGTGGCAACTACAAGCTGACGTTCGGTGGCCCAACTGCTGACGACTGGTACTTCGAAGCCCGCGCCGGCTACATGAAGCTGACGCTGGACGCGAGCCTGAATTTTGCCGGTCTCGGCAGCGCATCCGGCAGCGACGACTTCAGCGGTATCTACCTTGGAGCCGGAATCGGCTACAACATCACGCCGACGTTCGGCCTGAGCCTTAACTATGACTATCACCAGGCCGACGACGTTTACGACGATTCGCTGAACCTGGCGATGTTCTCGGTGGCCGCAGAATTCCGTTTCTAAAAACCACCAGCTCAAAAAAAAAAGGCCGGAGAAATCTCCGGCCTTTTTTATTACAAATCCCGTCGGCCAGGAAGGCCGGCTCCACCCCCGCGATTTGAGCGCAGCCGAAGATTGGCGGAAAAAATGGGGAAACAAGGAACAGTGTCCGAAGCCACGGATGGCTGAGTTCTGTTCCGGCCCCATTTTTTCGGCCAATCTTCGGGAAGTCCAAAATGCAGGGATGCATTTTGGACCAAGCTCCATGAGCAATGGTTTTGGTGACTTTTGCCGAAACAAAAGTCACCCGGCCGCCGGGCCGGCACCCGGCACCAATTAATGCGCCGCCGAAGGCGGCACAAACACGAGTCAAACAGCAATCAACCGCGGATACTCCGGCACCCAAACAATCTCATCAATCCGCCGCCGCAATTCCTCATCACCCGCCTGTGGCGCCTTGCCGGAATCAACCGCTTCCCTGGCCACGGCAAAAGCAATCTTCACGCTGATCCGGCGCAACTCGGTAAGCGGCGGATACACCAGCCCTTTCTCAACGTACTCATCAGACAAATAAGAAGCCAGCGCCCGCGCAGCAACGGCAAAGCTCTCGTCATCAAGCCGTCGCGCCTTCGCGGCCAGCGCCCCCAGACCGACGCCCGGGAAAATATAAACGTTATTCCCCTGCGCGATGGGATAGGTCTTGCCGTTATATTCAACCGGATCGAACGGACTGCCGGTAGCAATAACCGCACGACCATCCGTCCATTCGATGATGTCTTTCGGTGTCGCCTCAGCATTCGCAGTCGGGTTCGAGATTGGCAGCACTATCGGCCGCTCGGTCGCCTCGGCCATCGTGCGGATGACTGTCTCGGTGAAGATGCCCGGCTGCCCCGAGGTACCGATCAGCACGCTCGGCTTGAGTGCCTTCGCCACTTCTTCGAGATCGCGCTCGCCGTCCGGGTCAATCCCGGCAGCCTCGACCTGCTCACGGGTCCAGGCGAAGTCGCGCTTGTGATCGTCGAGATCGGTGCCGGCCATCAACATGCCGTGCGAGTCGAGCAGGACGATCGCCTGGCGCAGCGCCTCGTCGTCAAGCCCCGCCTGACGCAATGCTTCGCGTAGTTGCCGGGCGATGCCGATGCCGGCCGCGCCGGCGCCCAGTATCACCGTGCGCTGCTTCTCCAGCGGCTGGTCGATTACGCGGCAGGCGCCCATGACGCCGGCGAGCGTCACCGCCGCCGTGCCTTCGATGTCATCGTTGAACGAGAGGATGCGGTCGCGGTAGCGATCGAGCAGCCGGAAGGCATTGGACTTCTTGAAATCCTCCCACTGCACCAGCGCCCGCGGAAACCGCCGCTGCACCGCTGTCACAAATTCCTCGACCAACTCGTCGTATTCCTTGCCCCGCAGACGCTTGTGCGGCCAGCCGACGTAGAGTTCGTCGTCGAGCAACTCCTCGTTGTCGGTGCCGACGTCGAGGCAGACCGGCAGCGTCTGGCTGGGATGAATGCCGGCCGCGACGCTGTAGAGCGCGAGCTTGCCGATGGGAATGCCCATGCCGCCGGCCCCCAGATCGCCGAGCCCCAGGATCCGCTCATTATCGGTTACGACGATCAGGCGCACGTCCTCATAAGGCGCGTTGCCGAGCACCTCGTCGATGCGGCCCTTGTGGCCGGGATGAATCCAGATGCCGCGGCCGCGCCGGAAGATGTGGCTGTAGCGCTTGCAGGCTTCGCCGACGGTGGGCGTGTAGACAATCGGCAGGAATTCTTCCAAATGCCGGTGCAGCAGCTTGTAGAACAGTACTTCGTTGCGGTCCTGCAGTGCCGCGAGCCCGATGTAGCGCTCGATCGGGTCGTTCTTGCGAACAATAGCCTCGTAAGTGCGCCGCGCCTGTACGGGCTCGGTCGCCGTGCGCTCGGGCAGCAGGCCGTCGAGTTCGAACTGGCGGCGCTCTTCCGGTGCAAACACTGTGCCTTTGTTGTACATCGGATGCGACAGCAGGGCGCGGCCGCGCAGCGGAACCTCGACGGCTTCGCGGCCGTTTTCGTCTTTGATCAGTTGGAATTTTTGCATGTAGAAGGCAAGCGGTCAGTGGTGAGTGGTTAGTGGCGGGTGGATGAGGGTTTTTAGCCGCTGACCGCTAACCTCTCACCGCTTACCCCGTACCCGAGATTTTTCAGCAAATGCGGCTTTAAGTCTTCGACAACGGTGCTGACATCCGCGGGGCCGCCGAGATCGGCAACCTGGGTCACTTCCAGCCCCGCATAACCGCACGGATTGATGCGCGAGAACGGCGCCAGATCCATCGCCACGTTAAACGCCAGTCCATGATAAGTGCAGCCATGGCGAATCCGCAGGCCGAGCGCGGCGATCTTCGCGCCGTCGACATAGACCCCCGGTGCATCGCGCCGCGCCGCGGCTTCAATGCCGTAGCCGGCCAGCGTGTCGATTACCGACTGTTCCAGCGCCATGACCAGCGCGCGCACGCCGAGTTTCAAGCGGCGCAGGTCCAGCAGCGGATAAACGACGATCTGCCCGGGACCATGGTAGGTAACCTGGCCGCCGCGGTCGATGTTCACGACCGGAATATCGCCAGCCGCAAGCACGTGCTCGGGCTTGCCGTTCAGGCCCAGTGTAAATACCGGCGGATGCTGTAAAAACCAGATCTCGTCGCGCGTATGGGCATCGCGCGCGGCGTTCTCGGACTGCATCCGCCGCCAGACCGGCACGTAGTCCTGCATGCCGAGGTCGCGGATTCGGGGAGCATTCATAGGACGAACAGTATACGCGGGTCGCCCGTCAACTCCCGGTACAGCGTGTCGAGCTGCACCCGGCTGGTCGCCCGGATCGTCACCGTAATCGATACGTAACGGTCGTTGCGCGACTCGCGGCGCCGAAAGTCGAGCAGGTCAGGCGACCCGACGTTGCGGTCGACAATCGCGCGCACGTGCGCATCGAAATCCGCGGCCTCCCGGCCCATGATCTTGAGGGGGAATTCGCAGGGAAACTTGAGAAGGCTTTCTTCGCTGTCGGGTCCGTCCGTCATGCGGCCGCCAGGTTCTCCTTGTACTGCTGGAACAGCGCGTGTACCTGCCGCCACACCGGGCCGGGGCGGCCGTCGCCGACGGGAGCGCCGTCGATGCGGGTGACTGCAAGCACTTCGCGCGTCGAGCTGGCCAGCCAGACTTCCGGAAACGATGCCAGTTCGCTTGCCGGTATTTCACATTCCTCGCAGCCCATACCGGCCTCCCGCGCCAATTCCAGAATCAGCTCGCGAGTGATGCCGGGCAGCAGGCGGTTGTCCTTGGGCGGTGTCCTGACGATGCCGCTCGCGGTGACGGCAAACAGGGTGCTCGACGAGCCTTCGGTCACGCAGCCGTCACGCAGCAGGATGGTCTCCGCCGCGTCGGCGTCTTCCGCCTGCTGGCGCAACAAGACAGCAGCAAGCAGCGAGACCGATTTGATATCGCAGCGCCGCCAGCGGATATCGTCGGCGGTGACGGTTTCGATGCCGTCGGCGAGCGCGGCCGCCGGTACCGGCGCCAGCTCCTGCGACAGCGCGAACACCGTCGGCGTGGCTGCGGCCGGAAAGCGGAAGTCGCGGCCGCCGCCGTTGCCGCGTGTCACCTGCAGGTAAACGCTCTGCATGCCGCCGCCATTTCGTGCGACCAGCCCGTTCAGCACCTCCTGCCAGCGTGCGGCCGAATACGGGTCCGGCAGCCGGATCGAGTCGAGGCTGTACGCCAGCCGCCGCAGGTGCTGATCGAGCCGGAACAGGCGGCCGTCATAGGCCGGGATGACTTCATACACGCCGTCGCCGAACAGGAAGCCGCGGTCGAGCGGCGACACGCGCGCTTCGCTGAGCGGCAGGTAGTCGCCGTTCAGAAACGCAGTGCCCAGAGGTTTTGCCATTATTGTTAATCCAGCGCGAATATCTAAACCCTCTCCCTGGGGGAGAAGGAGTCAGAAGGAATCAGTGGAACATCAGGACGACGCTATCCACCATGCGCGTCCACAGCCCGCCCTTGGCGACGGGGTCGAGCGCATACAGCGGTGCGCTGGCCACCGGCTTGCCGTCCAGTGTTACCTGCACCTTGCCGATCGGCTGGTCGGCACCCACCGGCGCAACAATCGTCGCCGGCAGCTTCATGCTGGCGTCGAGCTTGTTCCCGCGGCCCTTCGGCACCACAACGTACAGATCGGATTTGACGCCGATCGGCACGGTATCCGCCGAACCCTTCCACACCTTGGCTTCGGTCAACTTACTGCCGGCCGCGTACAGCGTGCGGCCTTCGAAGAAGTGGTAGCCGTAGTTCAGCAGCGCCTGGTTCTCGTTGGCGCGCGCTTCCTCGCTCTCGGTGCCCATGACCACCGCGATCAGGCGCATGTTGCCGCGCTTCGCCGACGTGACGAGGCAGTAGCCGGCGGCTTCGGTGTGGCCGGTCTTCAGGCCGTCCACCGACGGGTCGCGCCACAGCAGCAGGTTGCGGTTGGTCTGGTGGATGTTGTTCCAGGTGAATTCCTTGTCGGCGAAGAACTCGTGATAGTAGTTCGGGAACTCCGCGATGATCGCCCGCGCCAGCGTCGCCACGTCGCGCGCCGTCACGTAGTGATTCGGATGCGGCAGGCCGCTGGAATCGGTGAAGTGCGAACCGCTGAGCCCGAGGCGCTTGGCGTAGGTATTCATCATGTTGACGAAGCCGCCTTCGGTGCCGCCGACGAATTCCGCCAGCGCAACGGTCGCATCGTTGCCGGAATCGACGATGACGCCTTCGATCAGGTGATCGACCGTGATCTTGTCGCCGACCTCGATGAACATCCGCGAGCCGCCCATGCGCCAGGCTTTCTCGCTGACGGTCACTTTGTCGTCGAGGTTGATCGTGCCCGACTTCAGCGCGTGAAACACCACGTACAGGCTCATCAGCTTGGTAATGCTGGCCGGCGGCAGCCGCTGGTCGGCGTTCTTCTCCGCCAGCACGGTGCCGGTTTCGAAGTCCGTGAGGATGTAGCTGGTCGCCGATAGTTGCGGCGCTTCGGGAATGGGCAGCGCCGCGTACGCGGGCAGCAGGAGGCTGCTGGCGAGCAGCAGAATGAACAGTTGCAAAGCTCTCACGGAGATGGACCTCGGGATCAGACGCATAGCAAAAACCCTGTAATTCTAAGCGGTTGCCTGTAGCTTGGAAAGGCAATATGGAATGTCACGGAATAATGACCTGTGGATTGTCGATGCCGAGCTGCGCCAGGCGCTCCGTCAACCGATCGACGGCATCGACATCCGGCAGCGGGCCGATCCGGACCCGGTAGACCTGCTGCCCGTTGGACGCGACCGGCTGGATCAGCACCGGCCCGACCGCGCCCAGTTTTAGCCGCGCTTCCATGCGCTGCGCATTCTGATGTTCGGCGTAGGCGCCGACCTGCACGTAAATTTGCGGATTTACCGGCAGCGATGCCGGTGCCGGTTCGGACTCGACGACCTGGTCCGGCGACGGCGGCGCACCGATGCTGACCGTCTTGACGTCGACCAGCGCGGTGCCTTTCTTGAGCATGCCGAGCTTGGCCGCGGCGGTGTACGACAGGTCGATGATTCGGTTGTCGTGAAACGGCCCGCGATCGTTGATCTTCACGACCACGCTTTTGCCATTGGCAAGATTGGTGACGCGCGCGTAGGTCGGCAGCGGCAGCGTTTTGTGCGCCGCCGTCATCTTGTACATGTCGTAAATCTCGCCGCTCGACGTGCGCTTGCCGTCGAAGCCCGGCCCGTACCAGGACGCGATGCCGCGTTCGTCGTAGCCGAAGCTGCTGTCGAGCACCTCGTAGCGCGTGCCGAACACGACGTACGAGTCCGGGTTGCCGTACTTGCTGCGCTCGACCGGTTGCGGCACGGCGTTCGGGACCGATGACGCGTCGAACTGCGCCGGCGGGGCGAACGAACAGCCGCTGATTGATGCCGCCAGGAAAAGAAGTACGACGCTCGCCGGAAGACTTCTGTCGAACGCCATTATCTGGGCCGTCTCAGCGATCGTCATGCCTCTCTTGTGCAATCGCGTCGCTCAGCTGGTACACCGCCATCGCGTACAGCGGACTGTGGTTGTACGTCATGATGACGTCGAAATTGTGCAGCCCGACCCAGTACGCCTTGCCGTCGCGCGTGTCGAGCGCGACCAGCCGGACTTCGGCGTCGTCCGCGACCTTGTCGCTGAACTCGAAACCGGCGTTGCGCAGCGCGCCGGCGCTGGTCGATTTCATCGGCTTGATCGCGTCCGCGTCGGCGCCGGCGTTCAATGTCGCCGGCACGGCCACCATGCCGCCGCGCTGCCAGCCGTTCTCGGCGAAGTAATTGGCGATACTGCCGATAATGTCCGCCCAGTTGTCCCACAGGTCGCTTTTGCCGTCGCCGCTGAAATCGACCGCGTAGTGGCGATAGCTGCTGGAGATGAACTGCGGCGCGCCCATCGCGCCGGCGTAGGAGCCGGTGACGGTCGCCGCGTCGAACTGCTGCTCGCGGCTGAGCAGCAGGTATTGAACCAGTTCGCTGCGGAAGAAATCGGCGCGCGGCGGGTAGTCGAAACCCAGCGTCGCCAGCGCGTCGATGACGCGCGTGCTGCCGTGGTTGCCGCCGTAATAGCTTTCCACGCCGATGATCGAGGTAACGATCGCCGGCGGCACGCCGTAAACCTTCTCCGCGCGCTCGAGCGTCGCCTGGTGGTCGTGCCAGAAGTCGACGCCGCCGGCGGTTCGCTTCGCTGTCAGGAAAATACCGCGATAGCGATACCAGGGCAGCGCCTCGGCCGGATGATTCATCCTGTCGATGATCGACTGGCGGTGCTCGGCGCCGGCGAACAGCGCTTCGAGTTTGGCGCGGTCGAAGTCGTGCTTCGCAACCATCCGGTCGATGAATTGCTGCACTGCCGGCTGCGACAGATAGCCGTCGCCTGCGACGGCAGTGCCGGCGAAAAACAGGAATGCGCTTGCAAGCGCGGCGATTTGCAACGGTTTCATAAATGATGTCATCACGACGGCATGAACTTCCTGTGGGCCTGAACGCTCATGAGGATACCGAAGCCACCCATCAGGGTCACCATCGAGGTGCCGCCGTAGCTGACCAGCGGCAGCGGCACGCCGACCACGGGCAGCAGGCCGCTGACCATGCCGGTATTCACGAACACGTACACGAAAAACGTCAGGGTAATGCTGCCCGCGAGCAGCCGCGAAAACGTATCGCGCGCCTGCACGGCGATATACAGGCCGCGGCCGATGATGAACGCGTAAATCAGCAGCAGGCCACCCGCGCCGAGCAGGCCGAATTCTTCGCACACCACCGAAAAGATAAAGTCGGTGGTCTGTTCCGGCAGAAAGTTGAGCTGCGCCTGCGTGCCGTTCAGCCAGCCCTTGCCGAAGATGCCGCCAGAGCCGATCGCGATTTTCGACTGAATGATGTGGTAGCCGGCGCCCAGCGGATCGCGCTCCGGATTCAGGAACGTCAGCAGCCGCTGCTGCTGATAATCGTGCATGAAGAAAAACCACATGATCGGCGCGGCGATCGCCGCCACCAGCGCGAACAGCAGGATGGTGCGCCAGCGCAGGCCGGCGAGGAACACGCCGAAGCAGCCGGAACTCAGCACCAGCAGCGACGTGCCCAGGTCCGGCTGGCGGGCGATCAGCGCGACCGGCACCATGACGAACACCAGGCTCGCGATCAGCGTGCGCCAGTCCGGCGGCAGCGGCCGCGAGTGCAGATACCAGCCCACCATCATCGGCAGCGCGAGCTTCATGATCTCGGACGGCTCAAAGCGGATGAAGCCGAGATCCAGCCAGCGGCGCGCGCCCATGCCGATATCGCCGAAGTGCAGCACTGCGACCAGCAGCCCGACCCCGGCGAAGTACAGCCACGGCGCCCACAGGCGATAGAAGTCGATCTTGATCTGCGCCGCGACCAGCAGCACGACGAACGCAATGCCAATGCGGATGCCCTGGCGCATCACCAGGTCCATGCTCGGGCCGCTGGCGCTGTAGAGAATCGTCAGCCCGGCGCCTGACAGCGCCACCAGTCCCGCAAACAGCGGCAGGTCGAGCTTGAGCGCGCGCGCGACCCACTGGCCCGGCGTGATCTGGCCGGTGTCGATCGCGTCGATGTTGACGTTCATGTTCATGAGCCGGCTTTGCTGGCGAGCTGGACCGGCTCATCGCCTAGATAGGCGTCCATCACCGCGCGCACGATCGGCGACGCCGTCGATCCGCCGTGGCCGCCGTGTTCGACGATCACCGCCACCGCAATGCGCGGATTCTCGGCCGGCGCAAAGGCGACGAACAGCGCGTGGTCCCACAGCGATTTCGGAATCTTGCGCCCGTCGGCCAGCCGGTCGTCCGGGTCGATGCTGTACACCTGCGCGGTGCCGGTCTTGCCGGCAATCTTGAAACTCGAGCCGTCGATGGTATGCGCCGTGCCATGAATACTTTCAACTACGTTCACCATGTCGGACGTGATCACGTCCCAGTTGTGCGGGTTGCGCAGCTTTACCGGGGGCAGCGGCTGCGGGTCGGCCGGCAGCGTCGCGTCTGTTATCGGATTGCCAATCGCGTGCAGAATGCGCGGCCGGTAGCGTTGCCCCTGCTCGGCCAGCGTGGCGGTCGCGGCGGCGAGCTGCAGCGGCGTCACCAGCAGGTAGCCCTGGCCGATGCCGACGATGACCGTCTCGCCGGGATACCACGGATAACCGGTCTCGCCGCGCTTCCACGCCGGCGACGGATTCAGGCCGTCGACTTCGCCGACCAGGTCGACGCCCGTCGGCTCGCCGAAGCCGAATTTCGCCAGAAAATCGTGAATGTGGTCGATGCCGAGGTCGACGGCGATCTGGTAGAAGTACACGTCGCACGACTCGGTGATCGCTTCGCGCAAATCCACCTCGCCATGCCCCCAGCGCTTCCAGCCGTGATAAATGTGCGGATCGTCCGGCAGCTTGTAATGGCCGGGGCAGTACACCTGCCGCGAAGGCGTCGCAACGCCGTAGTACATCGCCGCGAGGCCCATGAACGGCTTGATCGTCGAACCGGGCGGATACTGGCCGCGCAGCACGCGGTTGAACAGCGGCTGGCGCGGGTCGTCGCGCAGCTCGGCGTAATCCTTGTAGCTGATGCCGCCCACGAACAGGTTGGGGTCGTAGCCCGGCTTGCTCACCATCGCCAGGATTTCGCCGTTGCGCGGGTCGATTGCCACCACCGCGCCGCGGTGTGTGCCGAGGGCTTCGTAGGCGATGCGCTGCAAATGCGCGTCGATGCTCAGGTAAATGTCGCTGCCGGGCGTCGGCGGGTGCGTGTTGAGCACGCGGATAATCCGGCCCTGCGCGTTGACCTCGACCTGGCGTTCGCCCACCGAGCCGTGCAACAGGCTCTCGTATGCGCGCTCGACACCAATCTTGCCGATTTCGGACGTGCCGCTGTACTGCGCCGGATCGACGTTCTTGAGGTCGCGCTGGCTGATCGAGCCGACGTAGCCGGTCACATGCGCCGTCACCGCGCCCAGCGGGTACTCGCGCTTGAGCTGCGCGCGAATGTCGACGCCCGGAAAGCGTTGCCGGTTGACGGCGAACGTCGCCACCTCGTCCTGGCTCAGATCGCTGCGCAGCACCACCGGCTGGAACGAACGCTTGGTTTTGCGCAGCTCCTGGAAATTCTTGATGTCGACCGGACGCAGGTGAATGATCTTGCCCAGCCGTGCCAGCGTGGCCTTGATATCGGGCGTCTGCTCGGGCGTGATGGTGAGTGCATAGCTCGGCACGTTGCGTGCCAGCACCACGCCGTTGCGGTCGTAGATCAACCCGCGGGTCGGCGCCACCGGCTCGATGCGCAGGCGGTTGTTTTCGGACAGGGTCACGAAATGGTCGTGGTGCATGACTTGCAGCCACAACAGCCGGCTCAGCACCGCCAACAGCGCAAACGTCGCCAGCGCGCCGCCGATCACCGCCCGCGTCAGAAACTGGCGGTACTCGGCCTCCTGATTCTTGATCGGCGTCCAGGTTCTCATGTCGCAACCGCCACGACTCAGGCGACCCGGTACTTGCGCCGCAAATGCCGCAACAGGCTCATCAGCCACGGCCAGATCAGCAGGCTCGTCACCACCGGCAGCCAGCGCACCAGCGGCTGCGAGGGCAGGCCGACGGCGCCATCCGCCCAGAACAGTACGAATTCGTACATCACCACCAGCAGCGCGACGGTCAGCGTCTGCTGCCAGAGCGGAAACACCCGCACCTGCAGGTGAATCTTCAGCACCAGGAAGGCGACCAGCGCAAGCGCCAGCGCATGCTCGCCCAGCATCGTGCCCGACAGCACGTCGAGCAGCAGTCCGGCAACCCAGGCGAGGCCGATGCCGATGCGCTGCGGCAGCGCCAGGCACCAGTAAATCACCACCAGCACCACCCAGCGCGGCCAGAACGGCGTCACCGACGCCGGCAACTGCCAGACGCTCAGCATCAGCGCCACGGCGAGCGTCAGCAGCACGACCCAGCTGGCGTTAAAGCGGCTGGTCATGGCGTGGCCGGTTCCGTTTTCGCCACCGCCTTGTCGTCCGGACGCCTCGATTCCGGCGGCCATAACAGCAGCACCTGGTGGCTGCGGCTCAATTCTGCGGCCGGTTGCGCCTCGACCTCCGCGAATGGCGCGCCCGGTTTCTGCACCACTTCGGTGACCGTGCCGACCGGATAGCCGCGCGGAAAACGGCCGCCCAGGCCGGAAGTGACCAGCGCGTCGCCAGTCTTGATGTCGGCATTGTTCGGCAGGTAGGGCAGTTGCAGGTGACTGGTGTCGCCGGTGCCGATGGCGATCGTGCGCAGCCCGTTGCGGACGATCTCGACGGGAATGGCGGTGTTCGGGTCGGTAATCAGCAGCGCGGTGGACGAAAACGGCCCGACGTGGGTGATCTGGCCCATCACGCCCTTCGCGCCGAGCAGCGGCTGGCCGACGTAGGCGCCGTCGTTCGTCCCCCAGTTGATCACCACCTGCTGGCGGAACGGGTCCAGGTCGACCGCCATGATCTCGCCGATGCGGATTTTGCCCTGCGTCCGCGCCGCGGCGTCCATCAGCGCGCGCAGATGCGTGTTCTCGCGCTTGATGGTTTCAAGCTGCTGCAACCGCGCCCGCAGGATCAGCGCTTCGCGCTCCAGCTCCGCGTTGCGCTTCAGCAGCGTGCTGCGAAAGCTGATGTCTTCGGACAGCTCGTGGCCGATCTTGTATGGCAGCGCCGCCACGTAGCGCAGCGGATACACCGCCGCCGACAGGCCGCTGCGGATCACTTCGAGGTTGTGGTACTGATGATCGAGCGTCATCAGCACGACGGACAGGACGATGAAGAACAGGATTTTGGCGCCCGCCGCCGGCTTATAGGCGAACAGGCTGTAGGAGCGGCGATGCGTGAAGTCGGGCAAGGGCTTTTTACGTTGTAACGAGCTTCGTGTTCTTGCATCCCTCTCCGTCCGGAAGAGGGGTCGGAGGTGAGGGCGCCATCTGCGACGCCCTCACGGCTTATTCAACCGCGAAAATAGCCGGCCCATGCTCGTCGATGAGCTCCAGCACCCGGCCGCCGCCCCGCGCCACGCAGGTCAGCGGATCGTCCGCGACCAGCACCGGCAGGCCGGTTTCCTCCATGATCAGCCGGTCCATGTCGTGCAGCAGCGCGCCGCCGCCGGTCAGCACGATGCCGCGCTCGGCCACGTCCGCGCCCAGCTCCGGCGGGGTCTGCTCCAGCGCCGTCTTGACCGCGCCGACGATACCCGACAGCGGTTCCTGCAGGGCTTCCAGAATCTCATTGCTGTTCAGCACGAAGCTGCGCGGCACGCCCTCGGAGAGGTTGCGGCCCTTCACTTCCAGCTCCTTGACCTCCTTGCCGGGGTAGGCCGAACCGATTTCGTGCTTGATGCGCTCGGCAGTCGCCTCGCCGATCAGCGTGCCGTAGTTGCGGCGCACATAGTTGACGATAGCATCATCGAAACGATCGCCGCCGATGCGGACAGACGCCGCATAAACGATGCCGTTCAGCGAAATTACCGCCACTTCCGACGTGCCGCCGCCGATGTCCAGCACCATCGAGCCGCGCGCCTCGTTGACCGGCATGCCGGCGCCAATCGCGGCCGCCATCGGCTCCTCGATCAGGTAGACGCGCCGGGCGCCCGCACCGGTGGCCGATTCCTTGATCGCACGCCGCTCGACCTGCGTCGAGCCGTAAGGCACGCACACCAGCACCCGCGGGCTCGGCCGGAAATAGCGCGTCCCGTGGGCTTTCTTGATGAAATACTTGAGCATCTGCTCGGTGACGGTAAAGTCGGCGATCACGCCGTCCTTCAGGGGCCGCATCGCCATGATGTTGCCCGGCGTGCGGCCCAGCATCGCCTTGGCTTCGGCGCCGACTGCCTCGATCGCCCGTCCGCCGCGGCCCGGCTCCTCGCGAATCGCCACCACCGACGGCTCATCGAGGATGATGCCGCGTCCGCGCACATATATCAGTGTGTTGGCGGTACCGAGGTCGATGGAAAGGTCGTTGGAGAAGAATCCTCGAAAGCTGTTCAGCATGTTCTGTGGCCGCCGCTAGAGCTGGGAATTACCCGTAATTGGAAGGCCGGTACTGTAGCAACGGCGCGGGGTTCCGGCAAGCGCGAACGGGCGCCGGGGCGGGGAAAAGTGGTGAACGGCAAAAAAAAGCCGCCAAATGCGATCCAAAAATGGCGGGTTTGCAAATTCCGGAATTTGCGCTAAATTGCGATTTAACAGAATAACGGGGAATGGCGATGGCAGGACAATTTGGGTCGAGATCTAACACGGAGAAGAGGTACCGGCTGGGGGAGGACGCATTAGGCTTGGTCACATCAAAAGGCGTTCTGTTATTTCTCCTTCTGGCGGCTTGCGCCTGCCCGTCGCCATCGGCGTTTGCCGACACTATTACGCCAGGCGACGAGATCGACAAACTTTACACAGTTAAGGAGACGCTGGACCCGCTGGGGGCAAATCCGGTGGGTGAACAAGTCGATCTCGAATCCGGCCAGTTATCGATTCGCCAAGTCGACGTTGCGATCCCCGGCAATAGCGATCTTCCGGTCGAGTTTGCGCGGACATTTACGCCGGACGGACATTATTTCATTGGCGTTGACGAAGCAGATGCTCGCAAAGACAGGAACCAAGTCGGTGAGCTACACGACTGGCGCATCGACGTGCCAAAGATCTATGCAGTGCTGGCGAGGGACGTAGGCTGGCCCGACAATCGCTGCACTGGATTTGGACCTCCTCCGTCCGCGGATGGATGGAAAAGTGGCGCTGACTACTGGGCCTATGAACCTTCGTCGTATTGGCACGGCTACTATGCGCATATTCCCGGCAAAGGCACTCACCAACTGTTGGACAGCGACAACAGTACGCTAACTCCCGGTGATTCGAATCAATTTCCGATAGTCACTAATAATTATTGGGCGGTCGAGTGTTGGACCATCGGCGGCGTCGACGCCAACGGGGAAGCTGTTGATACGCCGGGCGAAGGGTTCACGCTGCATACGCCAGACGGTAGGACATACTACTTCGATCATTTGACGAAAGAAGCGCAGCCGGGCCTGATGAAAGACCCTGGAAATGGGCTACTTCGTCTTCGCTACGTGATGCTTGCGAGCCGCGTCGAAGACGCGTTCGGCAACTGGGTCGAATATCATTACAATTCGTCCGGTGGATTGACGAGCGTACAAGCTAGCGATGGACGCATAATCCGAGTCTCTTACAGTGGCGGGAAGGTTGCCAGCGTGACCGCCAATAGCCAAACATGGACTTACTCCTACGCCGTTGACTCGAACGGTCATCTTCATCTGGACAAGGTCCTGCTGCCGGATGGGCGCAGTTGGAACTTTGATGTGGCCGGGCTAGCTGATTATCAGTTGAGCATTAGAGACCCGATGCTCTGTGACGGCCCCGGGAGCCCACTGTCGCCTCTGAAAGCCAGTGGGACGATTACTGGGCCGTTCGGCACCACCGTTGAGTTTGTTCTTGAGCCAACGAAGCGGCCCAGAGGAGGCGTTTCCCATAGCAATTGCAAGCCAGTGGGGGATAAGTCTATAACTACGACGCCTAAAGAATATTACACATTCGCGCTCGCGAAAAAAACTATCGGTGGTCCAAACATGGAGTCGCTGATATGGAGATACGACTACACATCGCCGCGGGGCTGGTATTCTGATGCTCCGGGCTCCAGCTATAAGTCGACCGAAGTAATCGAACCGGACGGGGACAGGGCTGTTTACCTATTCGATATGCGTGCCGATTGGCGTCGATCAGCGGCACGCCGTCCTGCATCGTAAGCTGTTTACCTATTCGATATGCGTGCCGATTGGCGTGAAGGCAATCTGCACCAGGTTACATACTATGATGCCCTCGACAGCAGCGTTTTCAGGCAGATTACGTACGATTACGATCTGCGCAGCATCGACGCGGGTATATCAAAGCAGATGTGGGCGAATAATGCTCGCGCAGAGGCTATCATCCGGCAGTCCGGTCAACATACTGTCGAAGATGGCGCACAATTCAATTGGCAGGTTACGGAGTGGGATACCTACGACAATCCCGTGATTCGCCGTGAATACAACGGTGCAGGCGATGAACTCAAGAAGCAGTACACCTACGAAAACCGCGTCAGCGACTGGTGGCTGGGCCAATTGAAATCGGTAACGATTCTCGCTCCCGCCGATGTGGCTGAACTGAAGCCTTACGAAGTGACCTACCGCGCTGACGGACGTATCGGTTCCGTCGAACGGTTTGGCCGATTGGTCGGGACGTATGATTGGAATAACCAAGGTTTGTTATCGAAAATTACGGACCCGCTCGGCTATTACACGGAACTTACAAATTACTATCGCGGTCGCCCCCAAAACATCCGTTTTCCGGATGGTGGCGATCTTACCCTTGCAGTTAACCCCGACGGCACAATTGCTTCGCTCAAGAACACTCGTGGCTTCACGACCAGCTACGACTACGATGAGCTTGGCCGCCTTGAGAAAGTCACCTATCCAACAAACGACATACGTGCTTGGGATTCGTCCACCTTCACGTTGTCAACGTCCGGTTCAGAGATTCGCAGAACTCGCACCACCGGATCGTTGGTGGAAACTACTTACTACGACGAGTTGCTCCGGCCGGTGCTGACTCAGCATGGCCCTTCCTATATTAGTCGTGATTTCGACGCCGCGGGTCGTGTAGTCTTCGAAAGTTATCCTTCGACCAATCCCGAGGAGCCTAACGGTATCCGTTACGAATATGACGGTCTCGGACGATTAACTAAGGTGGAGCGCGACACGCAGAATGGCGAAGTGGTCGAGGATATCAGTTACCAAAATGGCAACCAGCGCATTGTAGTCGACGCAAATTCAAATAAGACTATCTACACTTATCGCAACTTGGCGGCGCCCGATAACGAAATGCTTGTCAAGATAGAAGCCGCTTTCGGTCAGCCGGAAGCGCAGACCACCGTAATCAATCGTGACGGTCTAGGCGCCATGACAAGCGCCACCCGTAGTGGTAATTTTCCTTACGTGTCAGAAACGCGCCAGTACATCTACAGCGCGGCGCGCGACCTCTGCATGGTGGTCGATCCCGAGACCGGTCTTACTGTCATGCACTATGACAGTCGTGGGTTGATGAATTGGCAGGCGATTGGTGTCTCAACCAGCAGTCGGGATTGTGCTGCTGTCAGCGTGCCGGCCAGCGAAAAAGCGCTGTTTGAGTATGACGGTAAGGGCCGATTGAAGACGATCGACTATCCTGGTACCAGCAACGACATCAGCAAGACCTACGATGCGGAAGATAACCTCAAGACAATCTCAAACGGGCCGGTCACTTGGAGTTACAGCTACAACGGCCGTAATCTGCTGGAGTCTGAGGAACTCACGATCGATGGCCGGACGTTCAACCTAGACCTCTGGTACAACAGCCGGGCTCAGCTTTGGAGCTTAGCTTATCCGGGCGGCACTCAGACCGTTGTATTCCAGCCTGACGGCCTTGGGCAACCTACGCGAGTAGGTAGCGTGGTTACCGGCGTGAGCTATTACGCCAGCGGCGCAGTAAAAAGCTACACGTATGCCAACGGCACTACGATGAAAGCGACCCAAACCGTTCAGAGATTACCCAAGAGGCTGGATTATCCAGGCATCAACGCGTGGGCCTATGAATATGACTCCAACGGCAACCTCGTGTCTGTGGATTTTCAGGGTCCGGATGGGGCGCCAAACGAGGACCGCACCAATTTCGGTTACGATGGCCTCAACCGTCTGCTCAAGGTAGACGGCCCCTGGGGCGCGTCACGCTTCACCTACGATGCGTTGGATAATTTGCTGACCAAACAATACGGGAGCCGCACGCAGTCGTACAGCTATGATGCCAACAACCGCCTGGCGGCGATCACTGGCGACCTGTCATATACTCTCGCTTACGACGCGCAAGGCAACATCACTCAGCGCAACGATGATACCTTCGCCTTTGACCAGGCGAACCGCATGACCAGTGCGACCAGCGGCGGCAGTTATGTCTACGACGGATGGGGCCGGCGGATAAAAACCACTACTCCCGACGGGGAGGTGACGTACACGATCTACAGCCGAGCTGGTCAACTCGTGCAGGAATACAAGCCAGCCAGCGGCAACCGGACAGACTATCTGTACTTGGCTCGCAAGCTGGTGGCCCAAGTGGCGAATGTCGCCGTAGGTCCATCGACAGCCGGACCTGTGACTGTCACCGGTGATCCGCTGGACGGTGACTACACGCTTCAATGGTCTGCGGTCAGCGGAGCGAATCGCACGCAACTGGTGACTCTGGATTGGGCAGGTCACTGGACGATGTTATCGGACGGCGCAGATCTGCAGAAATCGATTTCCGGTAAAATCGGCGGCGACTATGCGTATAGAGTAGCAGGCTGCGTCAGCGCTGGCTGCGGCGAGCCCGGGCCGGTTCTTATTGTGGGTGTCGCGCCCACCAAGCCCGATATCCATGTGCCTTCGACTGTTCAGAATGGCGCCTATACCGTCAATTGGACCGCGCCGGCAACTACCACTTATTTCATTCTGGAGGAATATAAGAACGGTGTTTGGCGGGCGTTCCCGGAGATGATGAGTGCTGCCCTAAGCCTACCGCAGGTAGGCGGCACCTATCAGTATCGCGTGAGCGCGTATAATCGCCACGGCACCCGCGGTCACTCCGACTATTCTGATATCGTCAAAGTCTTGCCGCCGGCTCCGGACAACTTGACTACAGACGACACCACTGCCGTCAATAGCCGGTTCACCCTCAATTGGGACAGCTCGGCGGGTGCGACTCACTACAGGTTGCGGCACCGTAAGCAAAAGAGCGATGGCAGCTGGTGGGGATGGAACTACTACAGTCGGATCACTGACACCTACAATACGTTCGGCTACCACGACCTGAGCGATGGAACGTACCAATTTCAGGTGCAAGCCTACACCAGCGACGTCGGCTACGGTAGCTGGGAAGGCACGCCAACGGTCAAAGTCGAATGGATACCGCCAGCGCCAACGTTAAGCGCCCCCTCTTATGTACCATCCATGGACCTCTACACCGTGAGTTGGAGCCGGCCGAGCGGCGTGACGCACTTCTATCTGCAAAGGCGTCATATGGAGGGCCGGTATTGGTCGGACTGGGTCACCTACAGTACGACGGATACCTCAAAGCAATTTCTTGAATACAGCGGCACCTTCAACGTCCGTGTAAAAGGCTGCAAGAGCTTCGTGTGTTCCAGTTACAGCGCCATCAAAATGACGACTGTCGGCGCTGGCGGCTGCTACACGAGTAGCACTGAGACACAAGCAGTGAAACCTGAAGACACGGATCAATCGCAGGCAAGCACGCAGGCAGTGCCACCGCCTTGCTAAGGGAGAGCGTCATGAGCACCAAGAAAACCTCGTCCCGGCTGAAACAAAGCCTCACCCTGTTTCTGGGCGTTAGCCTGATGTTCGCCAACCTGGCGGCTGCTGATCAAATTGTCACTTACGTCCATACCGACCGCTTAGGCAATCCTGTAGCCAAAACCAACAGCAACGGCATCGTCGTTTGGCGGCAGACCTACACTCCTTACGGAGAGGCTGCCCAACAAACGGAGCAAGACGGTCCTGGATTCACCGGCCATCGATATGATGCCTCCACCGGTCTCGTTTACATGCAGGCGCGCTATTATGATCCCAAGATCGGGCGATTCCTGAGTCCTGATCCGGTGACGTTCAGCCCGGATAAGCCGCAGTTCTTTAATCGCTACTGGTATGCCAATGGCAACCCGTACAAATACACCGACCCGGATGGACGGTGTGCAATCTGTCTTGTCATCGCAGCTCGATTTATTGTCGGCGCATCCATCGACATCGCAACGCAGCATTTTGTAGAGGGAAAAGCGTGGGGAGATGTGGACCTTGGTGATGCGGCCGTAGCAGGCGTTGTTTCGACGGCCATTCCCGGCCTAGGCAATTTGGCCAAAACCGGCTATCAAGGCGCAAAGGTGGTGGGTCCGGCTGCCAAAGCGATTGCCAAAATCGCGTCGAAGTCAGCCAACACAGCAAATAAGGCAGCAAAAAACGCTGCAGGTATTGCTCGAAATGTTCAGAAAATTAAAGGAGCGGCGGCGGATGTCGGTAAGGCCGCGATCGTCGCAGGGGCTCATCAGGGCGTGAAAGCTGTGGCACAGTCGAAAGCTCCTGAAGTCAAGGCCTCCGACGTGCAGAAGGCCATCGAGCCACCGCCTCCGCCGCCGCGTGAGGACGAGCTTCATCAATGATGCAGGGAACAATGAGAAAGCTCGTCGAATTTCTTATTTACCTCGCGGGGGTTGTCTTCTTTAGCTGGAACTACTATAGGCTGAAGGGTGCTCTAGACATCGCGTCTCTCTTAATCTTTGCAGCGCTGTATTTGTTTGGAGTGTCGAGGCTCGCGACCCTCGCGTCAAATAAACTCGCGGCTCTTGTTGGCCCAAGAGCCAAGTAGGAACCGATGGGCCAAAGATAAGGGGACGCACTGGGTAAGATTAAGAGCTCAGGTTGAGCTTGCCTCACTTTGCGGGCACCCGCCTAGTTAATCAATCTTGCTGCTCGATGCGGCCGAGCTAAGGTAATCCAGCGTGTAGGGCGTGGTTCGCGAGCGGCGTACCATATCTCTATGGGTGGATCGTACTACCTTGGGATATTTCGGTGCTATCAGGGAGGGGCCGTGTCTTTAGCCGATAAAGCCGCTATCATGAGTCCACTACATGGAAGTAGCGAATCACCATCATGGATCAATCCGTCGAACCCCTCGCGACCCAGCGTACGCGCAGTCTTGAACAACACCTGGAGCAGGAAAATCCGCTGCTGCTGCCGGCGCTGCGCGATTTCCGCAAGCTCGACAAGCTGGGCCGGCGCATGGCGCTGCTCGACACCGACGACTCCTTCACCCAGCGGGTCTCCTGGTGGCCGGTAATCTCGGTGCTGGGCACGTTTTCCTCCGGCAAATCGACCTTTCTTAATTCGTATTTGGGCGAGCGCCTGCAGCTCACCGGCAACCAGGCCGTCGACGATCGCTTCACGGTGGTCTGCTACAGCGCGGAGGGCGAGGTGCGCACGCTGCCGGGCGCGGCGCTGGATGCCGATCCGCGCTTCCCGTTCTATCGCATCAGCCGCGAGATCGACGAAGTCTCGACCGGCGAAGGCCAGCGCATCGACACCTACCTGCAGCTCAAGACCTGTCCGAGCGAGCGGATCAAGCGCAAGATTTTTCTCGACTCGCCGGGCTTCGACGCCGACAAGCAGCGCGATGCGACGCTGAGGATCACCGACCGCATCATCGACCTGTCGGACCTGGTGCTCGTCATGTTCGACGCGCGCCATCCCGAACCCGGCGCGATGCGCGACACGTTGCAGCACCTCGTCGGCGGGACCATCCAGCGCGCCGACGCCAGCAAGTTTCTCTACATCCTCAACCAGATGGACGCCGCCGCGATCGAGGACAATCCGGAGGATGTTGTCGCGGCCTGGCAGCGGGCGCTCGCGGCGGAGGGGCTCACGGCGGGGCGCTTTTACCGCATCTATAACGAGGAGGTGGCCGCGCCGATGCAGGACGAGGTCCGCCAGGCGCGCTTCAAGGCCAAGAAAGACGAGGACATGGCCGAGATCTACAACCGCATTCAGGAGGTCGAGGTGCGCCGCGCGTACCGGGTGGTCGATGTGCTCGCGCAAACGGCCAAGGACCTGGAGGAAGTCTGGGTGCCGCGGTTGAACGGCTGGCTGGA
>DASSNT010000090.1:0-20008 GCA_035701285.1 Gammaproteobacteria bacterium
AGGCTGTCGCGCTGGTTGTAGATCGCCTTGACCCGCTCGAACAGCTTCGGGTTGAGGAAAATCGCGTCGTGCAGCGACGCCAGTTCCGGCGCAATCGCCTTTTGCGTCTTTTGCAGCGTCGGGTTGGTGTTCGCACCGGAGACCATATAGAACACGCCGGTCGCGTGCGCCAGCAGCTCGCCGCTCTTTTCGAGCGCGACAAGCGTGTTCTCGAACGTCGGCGGCTCGGCGTTGTTGGCGATCTGCTCGACTTCGGCAAGCTGCTGCTTGATGCCCGCCTCGATCGCCGGCTTGAAATCGCTGCTCTTGATCTTGTCGAAACGCGGCGCGTGATACGGCAGCGGGCTCGGCGTCATCAGCGGGTTTTTGTGGACCCCTTCGGACGTGTCGCTTCGAGCCAGTGCGGGCGATGCTGCCAAGGCGGTTGCAGTTACTACGCTTGCTAGTGTGGAGACGGTTTTTTGAAACATTCGTAACCCCTGTTGTGAGATAACGTAGCGGTAAGAATGGTGGCTTCCGTGCCGTTTCCCCACGAGGGGTTGCCTGTTTGGCGAGAATACCCGAAAGAGAAACAAGTCGGGTACCGGTTTGATCTTGATGTAGATTAGTGGCGCGCCTGGAAGGATTACTCCAGGCATCCTGCCCTCCGCCCTTCGGGCCCGCCTTCGGCGGTTCAAAATCGCTCCCGGCGATTTTGTCGAACACCGATATAGTCGGAGGTTCGAAATCTCGCCTGTCCGACTGCTTCAGCCGCTGCAAACCTTGCGGCTGATTAAAAACTTGGCGCGCCTGGAAGGATTCGAACCTCCGACCACCTGGTTCGTAGCCAGGTACTCTATCCAGCTGAGCTACAGGCGCTTTGAAAATCGAATTGTCTTCGTTGCAACCGTCCCTGGTGCGCAGCCAGCTCGGCCTCCTGCCTCGCGTTCGCCTGCGCTGCGAAATGCCACCGGCATTTCGGTCGCGGCTCACCCAGCTGAGCTACAGGCGCGTTGCGAACTGCGAATTATCCGGAAAATCGGGTCCCAAGGCAAGACGAGACCCGCTTTCCAACCACACTCTATACGGCTTCGGCGTCCTTTTTTGCCTTCTTCTGCTGCTTTTCGTCCGCCTTTTTAAACAGCCGCTCCACCGCGTGCTGAGTCAGCGGATGATAGCCTCGCCTGGCCCTGGTGTAGACCTTTTTGGCGAAAGCCAGGCCTTCCGGCGTTCTGGCGAAGGTGTGATACAGCGGCATCGTCAGGTAGAGCCGGCCGATGCGGATCATGTGTTCGGCCGCAGCGGACCAGACTGCCTTGTCACCGGCGGCAATCGCATGCGTGTACCAGCGCATGCCGATTTCGGCGTTGGGCGTGCCGGTGAGGTGCCAGGCAGCGTCGAGCGCCTGCATCTTGCCCAGCGGCGGCGCGTCCGGCAGCCGGTCGAGGAAGTACATCCATTCCTGGGTATTCCAATCGTCGGCGTCCAGCTCGGCGGCTTCAATCTCGCCGGCCAGGAACGCCTTGCGCTCGTTGTCGATGGCATCGAAGCGCGCTGAGTCGGGAACCGGCGCGGCATCCGGGATGCCGGTGCCATATACCCACACCTTCACTTCGTCCCAGCTCATCTTGCCGGGATACTTGTTGATCAGGTTCGCCTTGAGGTAGGCCAGCATCTGCTCCGTGGTGATACTGTGCCAGGCGAAATGATTGAAGTAACTCTTGAGGTAGGCGTCGAAACGCTCGCGGCCGAAGCGCTGTTCGAGCGTGCGCAGGAACCACGATCCCTTGTCGTAGGCAACGTCGGAGAGCGCGTCGTCGGCGCCGATGTCGCGCGGCTGTGGTGCGAGGCGCTGGCTGTTTTCAGGCAGGTCGCCGATGGAATCGCGCAGTGCGTGCTCGGCGAGCAGCACTTCCTCGACGGCCTGGCGCTTGCCATACAGAGCCTCGGTGATACGCCCCTCCACGTACGTGGTGAAGCCTTCGTTCAGCCAGATGTCGCGCCAGCTCGCGGACGTGATGAGATTGCCGGACCACGAATGCGCCAGTTCGTGCGCGACCAGCGAGACCAGGCTCTTGTCGCCCACCAGCACCGTCGGCGTGGCAAAGGTCATGTTGGGATTTTCCATGCCGCCATACGGGAACGACGGCGGCAGAACGAGAATGTCGTAACGTCCCCACCGGTACGGGCCGTAGAGCTTTTCAGCGGTCGCGATCATCTGCTCGGTGTCTTCGAACTCGTGCGCGGCCTTTTCGACCACCGACGGCTCGGCATACACGGCGCTGCGGGGGCCGGTCTCGCGCACGTCGAGATCCCCGGCGGCAATCGCGAGCAGGTAGGACGGAATCGGATGGGTCTGGGTGAAGTCGAACGAGCCGTTGAGCGGGTGCTCCGGATCGTTCGGCGCGCTCATCACCACGCGCACGTTCTTCGGCGCGGTGACGTGGGCGTGCCAGGTAAAGCGGATCGCCGGCGAATCCTGCAGCGGCACCCACGAGCGCGCATGGATCGACTCGGACTGCGAGAACATGAACGGGAACTCCCCATCGGCGGTCTGCTCCGGCGTCAGCCATTGCAGGCCGGGCGCATCGGGCGACGTCGCATAGGTGATGCGCACCTCGTGCGGGCGCTTCGGCGTCTGAATCGTCAGTTTGCTGCCGAGGCGTTTGTCGCGCGGGGCCAGGTTGTAATCCAGCGCGTGCGAAGTTCCGTCGCTTGTGACGGCTTCGACCTTGGCGATTTTCAGATCGCGGGTGTCGAGCACCAGCACCTGTGCCGCCGGATTTCGCCAGTCGAGCGTCAGCGTCGCATCGCCGCGCAGTTGCCGATGCTCGAAGTCGACCGCCAGGTTCAGATTGATATGGGTGACGACGACCTGGTCAGGCTGTGCGTAGGAATGGGGTTCGGCGGCCTGGGCGGCCAGCGGGAGAAGCAGAAAGGCAAAGGCGAGCGTGGCAATGGTTCGCATTGAGTGTCTCTTTCTTTAGGGAATCGCGGATTGTAGACAATAAAAAAGGGCATGAGTTGCCCTTTCGTTTAACTGGTATGCCGGGAGGGATTACGGCGGGCTTTCCTGCCCGCCGCCCCTGCGGGGCCAGCGCCGCCTGCGGCGCTGTTCAAAATTGTTCCCGACAATTTTGTCGAACCAGCTTATTTATACTTCGAGGTTTCGAATCCTGGCTGATCTCGGCGATGAGCTTAGTTCAGCGCTCTCGTCAAAACCTCTTGTTGTGGCGGAGAGGGAGGGATTCGAACCCTCGAAGGACGTATATGCCCTTACTCCCTTAGCAGGGGAGCGCTTTCGACCACTCAGCCACCTCTCCGGTCGGAACGGGAATGATACTGACAGGACTCCCCGCGGTAAAGACCGCGGGGAGAAAACTACGGATGGAGGGGGATATCCGATGGGAGGCGCTTACGCTTCCTTGGCTTCGTCTTGAATCTGTTCGTTCTTGATGCGGCTGTAAATTTCTTCGCGGTGAACCGCAACTTCCCGCGGGGCGTTGACGCCCAGGCGCACCTGATTGCCCTTGACGCCGAGCACCGTGATCGACACTTCATCGCCGATCATGACCGTCTCACCGATCCGTCTGGTAAGGATCAACATAATTCTACTTCCTCGTCCTGATTCAAACTGCCAGCAGCAGTTGTGGCACTTCAAACGCCGGACCAATCGCAGCCCGACTCCTTGTGGTCCACTCGGCGGTTTGTTGGTACAGGTTTATCGCACCGCGTGCCCGTTTCAAATTATACGCAGCGACCTTGTTGGTGCTCGACCGCTTATCGGCTAAGACTGCCGTTAGCCGCTCCGGTTCCGGATTGTACCTCAATATCCGGGTTAACCCCAGCCCCATGGGCCAGCTCAAATGCATCATGCAAGCACCGTACTCCTTGTTCGAGGTGCTTTTCTTCGACGAGTACCGAAATTTTGATTTCCGAGGTAGCAATCAGCTTGACGGGGATATTGTTCCCGGACAGTGCGGAAAACATCTTTGCTGCGATCGTGGCATGCGAGCGGATGCCCAGCCCGACCACGGAAATCTTGGCAACCTGGCGATTTCTGACGACATCGCTGGCGCCAAGCACACCCCGTTCGCGATCGAGGATGTCCACCGCCTTGTCGCAATCGTCGCGATGCACGGTGAAGGTAAAATCAAGCCGGCCGTCGCGCGCAGCATTCTGCACGATCATGTCGATTTCGATGTGCGCAGCCGCAATCGGCGCGAGGATTTGCGCTGCAGCATCGGGCCGTTCCGGCACGCCGACGATGGTAATTTCAGCTTCATCGCGCACAAACGCGATGCCCGAAACGAGCGGAGTTTCCATAGCACTGTTCTCGTAGGTAATGAGAGTACCGGCGCCCGCGCCATAGCTGGACAGCACGCGCAGCGGCAATCGGTAGCGGCCGGCCAGTTCCACGGCGCGAATCTGCAGCACCTTCGAACCGAGGCTCGACAGCTCGAGCATTTCCTCGAATGTGATGTGCGGCAGCAGGCGCGCTTCCGGGACCAGGCGTGGATCGGTCGTGTAAACGCCTTCGACGTCGGTATAGATGCGGCATTCGTCCGCCTCGAGGCTGGCGGCGACCGCGACGGCGGTGGTATCCGAGCCGCCGCGGCCCAGTGTGGTGATGTTGCCGTCGTCGTCGATCCCCTGGAAGCCGGCGACGACCGGTACGATGCCCTGGTCCAGATCGGCGCGCAGGCCCTCGGTCACCACTTCGCGTATTCGGGCCTTGCCGTGAACGGCCGTGGTCAGAATCGGCAGCTGCGAGCCATTCCAGGAGCGCGCCTCGACGCCGGCTTCGGCGAGCGCGAGCGCAAACAGGCCGATGCTCGCCTGCTCGCCGGCGGCGAGTACGGCATCCAGTTCGCGCGCCGGCGGCTGCGTGGACAGCAGCCGCGCGAGGCCCAGCAGCCGGTCGGTTTCGCCGGCCATCGCCGATACGACCACAACGACGCGATGCCCCGCTGCGTGATCGGCCGCGACCCGCTCGGCGCAGCGGCGAATCAGCTTAACGTCGGCAAGCGACGTGCCGCCGTACTTGTGGACGACCAGCGCCACCGGCGTCTTACTCCTTCTCCCTCAGGGAGAAGGTTGGGATGAGGGAATCAAGGTCAACATCCCTCACCCTGCCCTCGGCAATCGCTCCCGGCATTGCCCTACCTCCTGCATCCCTGCAGTCGTCTCCCTGAGGGAGAAGGTATAAGTACCCCGTCACGACCCCAGCCTCTGCCGCACCCAGTCCGGCACCGATTGCAACGCGGCGTCGAGCCCGGCCGGGTCGCTGCCGCCTGCCTGCGCCATGTCGGACCGACCACCGCCGCGCCCCCCGACCTGCTCGGCGACCATGTTAACGAGTTCGCCCGCGGGCACGGCCTTCGTGCTGTCCTTCGTGACGCCGGCGACCAGGCGCACCTTGTCGCCTTCCACCGCCGCCAACACCACCGCGGCGCTGCCGAGCTTGTTCTTGAGCTGATCGGCCGTGTCGCGCAGCGTGCGCGCGTCGGCGCCATCGAGCCGGACCGCAACGACCTTGACGCCATCCACGTCCACCGCCTGCCCGGCGAGGTCGCCACCCTGGCGGCTGGCGAGTTGCGCCTTGAGGTCCGCGACTTCTTTCTCCAGCCTCCGTGCGCGATCGCTCAACGCACTGGCGCGCTCGACCAGGCTGTCGGGCGAAGCCTTGATCGCGCCGGCCGCCGCGGCCAGCGTCGCTTCGGCCTGCTCGACCCATTCCAGCGCGCGCTGGCCGGTCAGCGCCTCGATGCGGCGGATGCCGGCGGCGATGCCGGTCTCCGCAACAATCTTGAACAGACCGATATCGCCGGTACGGGCGACGTGCGTGCCGCCGCACAGCTCGGTCGAGAACTCGCCCAGGCGTAGCACGCGCACCTTGTCGCCATATTTTTCGCCGAACAGCGCCATCGCGCCGGCCTCGATCGCTTCGTCGTAGCCCATGACGCGCGTTTCGGCGGCATTGTTGCGGCGGATTTCGGCATTGACCCGATTTTCGATCCGGCGCAGTTGTTCGGCCGTGACCGCTTCCGTGTGCGAGAAGTCGAAGCGCAGCCGGTCGGGCGCGACCAGCGAGCCCTTCTGGACAACGTGCCCGCCCAGTTCGTCGCGCAGCGCCGCGTGCAGCAGATGTGTCGCGGAATGGTTCAGCACCGTGGCCTGGCGCAGCTTGGCGTTGACTTCGGCGTGGGCCGACTGCCCCACGGTGAAGGCGCCCTGCTCCACGACGCCGATGTGCGCGTGGGCGCGGCCGTGCTTTTGGGTATCGTCGACGCGGAACGCGGCGTCGCCCACGAACAATTGGCCCTGGTCGCCGACCTGGCCGCCGGATTCGGCGTAGAACGGCGTGGCGTCAAGGACGACGACACCCTTTTCACCCGCCTGCAGCGTTTCAACGGCTTCATCGCCGCGAAACAGCGCCACCACCTGGCCTTCGCCGGCCAGTGCTTCATAACCGGTGAAGGTCGTTTCGGCATTAATGTCGAGCCGCGTGTAATCGCCGGCAAAGTGACTTGCCGCTCGCGCCCGTTCGCGCTGCGCGTCCATCTCGCGCTCGAAGCCGGCCTCGTCAATGGTCAGACCACGCTCGCGGGCGATGTCGGCCGTCAGGTCGACCGGAAAGCCGTAGGTGTCATAGAGCTTGAACACCGTTTCGCCGGGAATCGTTTTGCCGGATAGTTTTTTCAGGCTGTCTTCGAGCAGGCCCATGCCCTGGGCGAGTGTTTTCTCGAACTGTTCTTCTTCGCGCAGGAGCACCTGTTCGGCCTGTTCGCGGCCGCGCGTGAGTTCCGGAAAAGCCGCGCCCATTTCGGCCTCGACAGATGCGACCAGGCGAAACAGAAACGGCTCTTCCATACCCAGTTTGTGGCCGTGACGCACGGCGCGGCGGACGATGCGGCGCAGCACGTAGCCGCGGCCTTCGTTGGCCGGCAGCACGCCGTCGACGATCAGGAAGGCGCAGGCGCGGATGTGGTCGGCGATGACGCGGAGCGAGCTGTTGTCGACGTCCGGCTTGACGCCGACAGCTTCGGCCGCTGCCGTAATCAGGTTCCGGAACAGGTCGATTTCGTAGTTGCTGTGCACGCCCTGCAGCACGGCGGCAATGCGTTCGAGGCCCATGCCGGTGTCGACGCAGGGCTTCGGCAGCGGCGTCATGTTGCCGTCGGCGTCGCGGTCGAACTGCATGAACACGAGGTTCCAGATTTCGACGAAGCGGTCGCCTTCTTCGTCGGCACTGCCGGGCGGACCGCCGGGGACATCTTCGCCGTGGTCATAAAAGATTTCGCTGCACGGGCCGCACGGGCCGGTTTCGCCCATGGACCAGAAGTTGTCCCTGGCGCCGATGCGGGAGAAGCGCTTCGGTTCGACGCCGATTTCGTCGAGCCAGATCGAGGCGGCTTCGTCGTCGTCTTCGTAAACGGTGACCCAAAGGCGTTCCGGCGGGAGCCCGAATTCCTTCGTCAGCAGCGTCCAGGCGAGGCGTATGGCTTCTGACTTGAAGTAGTCGCCAAAGCTGAAGTTGCCGAGCATTTCGAAGAACGTGTGGTGGCGGGCGGTGTAGCCGACGTTTTCGAGGTCGTTGTGCTTGCCGCCGGCGCGCACGCAGCGTTGCGAGCTGGTCGCGCGGGTGTAGCCGCGGCTGTCGCGGCCGAGGAAAACGTCCTTGAACTGGACCATACCGGCGTTGGTGAACAGCAGCGTCGGGTCGTTCAGCGGCACGAGCGGGCTCGACGGCACGGCGGTGTGGCCGTGCGCGGCAAAGAAGTCGAGGAATTTCTGGCGGATGTCGTTGGTTTGCATCGTCATGTTCGTTGCTTCGTTTCCGGCGCCCGCTCCGGTAGGCATTTTCCGGGACGCCGTAAATCCATCCCTGGAGGCTCTGGGTTCGGCATCCTGCCTCACACAGCCCGGCAAATACCTACCGGAGCGTGCGCCTGCGTTGCGGCACGTCTAATCTTCGTCCAATACCCGCCCGATCTGGTCGGCGGTGAAGCCGCGCGACTGCAAAAAGCGCGCCTGGCGGGCGCGCTCGCGATACTCATCAGGAAGCGGCTCGCCGAAGCGCTTGCGGCGCACTTCCTGTATGCGCTGCCGCCAGTCGGCGGCGTAGTCTTCGAGTGCCGCGTCGGCAATCGAATCGGCTACACCCCGCTGGCGGAGATCGGAGCGGATTTTGGCCGGCCCGGCGCCGCGCTCGACGCGCGAACGGACGAACTGTTCGGCGAAGCGCGCGTCGCTCAGCAGCCGCTCGCGCTCGAGCGTGTCGAGCGCGTCGTCAATGGCCGCTGCCTCGCAGCCGCGCTGCATCAGCTTGCGCTGCAGCTCCGTGCGCGAATGTTCGCGGCGCGCTAACAGGCCTACGGCGATGTCGTAGGGCGTAGCGTCAGACTTCTTCGGCTTCGGCTTCGACGGCATCTTTGGCGGCGGCTTTCTGCGGCAGCAGCTTGGCGCGAATCGCCTGTTCGATTTCGGCCTGCACGTCCGGATGCTCGATCAGGTACTGGCGCGCGTTGTCCTTGCCCTGGCCGATGCGGTCGCCGTTGTAGCTGTACCAGGCGCCGGCTTTGTCGACGAGGCCGTTTTCGACGCCCAGGTCGATCACTTCGCCCTGGCGCGAGATGCCCTGCCCGTAAAGGATTTCAAACTCGGCGCGCTTGAACGGCGGCGCAACCTTGTTTTTGACGACCTTGACGCGGGTCTGGTTGCCGATTACTTCCTCGCCCTTCTTGATCGCGCCGATCCGGCGGATGTCGAGGCGCACCGACGAGTAGAATTTGAGGGCGTTGCCGCCGGTCGTGGTTTCGGGGCTGCCGAACATCACGCCGATCTTCATGCGAATCTGGTTGATGAAGATCACCAAGGTGTTGGAGCGCTTGATGTTGGCAGTGAGCTTCCTGAGCGCCTGCGACATCAGGCGCGCCTGCAGGCCGACGTGAGAATCGCCCATCTCGCCTTCGATTTCGGCCTTCGGCGTCAGCGCGGCGACCGAGTCGACCACGACGATATCGACCGCGCCGGAGCGCACCAGCATGTCGGTGATTTCGAGCGCCTGCTCGCCGGTGTCCGGCTGCGAGACCAGAAGCTCCTCGGTGTTGACGCCGAGTTTTTCGGCATAAACCGGGTCGAGCGCGTGTTCGGCGTCGACGAAAGCAGCGGTGCCGCCGGTGCGTTGCGCTTCGGCGATCGCCTGCAGCGTCAGCGTGGTTTTACCCGAGGATTCCGGGCCGTAAATCTCGATCACGCGGCCGCGCGGCAAGCCGCCAACGCCCAGGGCAATATCCAGCGTCAGCGAGCCGGTCGAAACCGCCTCGACGTCAGGTATGCCGCTGCCATCGCCAAGCCGCATGACGGAGCCCTTGCCGAATTGCTTCTCAATCTGGCCGAGCGCGGCGGAAAGCGCCTTTTTCCGATTTTCGTCCATGGGTCCCCCACAAAGTAACGACGAATAATAGTAAGCGCTGCATTATTTCATAGTTGCGACGCCAGCGCCCAGCGACGCAGCACACGATATTGTGCGCCCTCGGGACGGGTTTCGGAGACCGCCAGCATGAACGCCTCCGGGCGCCAGACCAGCGGCTGGACGACGCCCAACTGGCCCGGATTGCTGACTTTACGCGCCAGCGTCACATGCGGCCGGTAGGGCCGCAGCTCCGGCTTGAATCCGCAGCCCTCCGTGGCCTGTTCGAGGTCGTGCGCGAGCGCTGTCAGTGCCGCTGGCACCTGTTCCGTCCCCAGCCACAGGATGCGCGGCTTCGGCCAGAAACCCAGCGTGTCGAGGTGCAGCTCGAACGGCTGCCAGCGGATGGCATCCGCCGCCGCGCATACGCAGTCATAGCCTTCGTCGTCGGTATGGCCGAGGAATTTGAGCGTGACGTGGTAGTTATCCGGCGTCACCGGTTTGCCGCCCGAGTGACGCACCGCCTTGCGCCCCGTCCGGTGCAGCGCCTCGCGGACCGCGTCATCCGGCCACAGCGCAAAGAACAGCCTCACCCTTCTTACCCTCCCCTTTGCCGGCGAAGCCGGGAAGGGCGAGTTGGAGGGGGATTCTTCGCCATCACCGCTGGACACGCTCCAGTACGCCTGCCAGCGCAACGGCCACCGTCTGCCGCCGAATATGGTCGCGATTGCCCTTCAGCAGCAGCCGCTTCGCTTCCACCTGACCCGATTGCCAGGCCCAGCCGAACCAGACGGTGCCGACCGGCTTTTCGGCCGAGCCGCCATCAGGGCCGGCGATGCCGCTGACCGCGCAACTGATATGCGCCTCGCTGCGCGCCAGTGCGCCGGCGGCCATTTCCAGCACCGTTGCCTCCGAGACGGCGCCATGGGCATCGAGCGTCGCCTGTTTGACGCCCAGCATCTGGATCTTGGCGTGGTTGCTATAGGTCACGAAGCCGCGCTCGAGCCATGACGAGCTGCCCGGATAATCGGTCATCAGCTTGGCGATCCAGCCGCCGGTGCAGGACTCGGCGGTGGCGAGGCGCCATTCGCGCGCGGCGAGCACCCGGCCGAGCTGTTCGGCCAGCGCGGCGAGTTGAATGTCATCGGTATTCATTCGACTAGTCTATGCGTTTGCCGCGCATGACGCATTTGATTAGCATCGCGCGATGGATCGCAAAACGAGCCCCGAACGCACGCTGGCCGAACACACCCCGGTCATGCGCCAGTACCTCGATATCAAGGCGCAGCACCCCGACCGGCTGGTGTTTTACCGGATGGGCGACTTCTACGAGTTGTTTTACGACGATGCGCGGCGTGCAGCAGAACTGCTGGACATCACGCTGACCGCGCGCGGCCAGTCGGGCGGCGAGCCGATTCCGATGGCGGGAGTGCCCTATCACGCCGCCGAAGGCTATCTCGCCAGGCTGCTGAAACTGGGCGAGTCGGTGGCGATTTGCGAGCAGACCGGCGATCCGGCGGCGAGCAAGGGGCC
The DNA here is from genome assembly GCA_035701285.1 of Gammaproteobacteria bacterium. Lineage (GTDB taxonomy): Bacteria > Pseudomonadota > Gammaproteobacteria > Natronospirales > DASSBR01 > DASSBR01. The sequence continues at coordinate 10,928 of DASSNT010000090.1, forward strand.
GGTGGAGCGCAAGGTCGTGCGCATCCTGACACCCGGCACCGTGACCGACGAGGCGCTGCTCGATGCGCGCCGCGACAATCTGCTGGTCGCAATCAGCGGTCGCGGCCCGTTCGGGATCGCCGCGCTGGATGTGGCCGGCGGCCGCTTTACCGTGATCGAGGTCGCCGAAGCCGAGGCGCTCGGCAATGAAATCGACCGGTTCGCGCCGGCCGAGCTGCTGATTGCCGAGGATGCTGCGCTGCCCGCGTCGCTGGCGGCGCGCTCCGGTCTCGTCCGCCGCCCGCCCTGGCACTTCGACGCGGCGACGGCCGAACGCAACCTGAACCGGCAGTTCGGCACCCGTGACCTGAGCGGCTTCGGTTGCGCCGACATGCAGGCGGCGATCGGCGCGGCCGGCGCGCTGCTGCAATACGTGCGGGACACGCAACTCGAAGCGATGCCGCGGCTCACGGGACTGACGACCGAACGACGCGACGACGCGGTGCTGATGGACGCGGCGACGCGACGGAACCTGGAACTGGAACGGCCGCTGATGGGCAATGCCCCGATCGATAATGGCCGCACGCTCGCCGGCGTCATCGACCGCACCGCCACGGCGATGGGCGGCCGGCTGCTCGGCCGCTGGCTCAACCGGCCGCTGCGCGACCACGCGGTGCTGCGCCAGCGTTACCATGCGGTTGCGGCGCTGGGCGAAAACCGGCGCTTCGACGCGCTCGCTCCACTGCTCAAGCAGGTCGGCGACGTCGAGCGGATCCTGACCCGCATCGGCCTGAAGTCAGCGCGCCCGCGCGACCTGACGCGCCTCGGGGCGGCACTCAAAACTTTACCGGAGATCAAGACCCTGCTGACGGACGTTCCGTCGCCGCTGCTCGACGCGCTGGCCTCGCGGCTGCACGACCACGCCGCCACCCGCGACCTCATCGCCCGCGCGATCATTCCCGAGCCGCCGGTCCTGATCCGCGACGGCGGCGTCATCGCCGAGGGCTACGACCCTGAATTAGACGAATTGCGCGGGCTGAGCGCCGACGCCAACCAGTTCCTGCTCGACCTGGAAGCGCGCGAGCGCGAACGGACCGGCATCGCCACGCTCAAGGTCGCCTACAACAGGGTGCACGGCTACTACATCGAGATCGGCCGCAGCCATGCCGAGCGCGTGCCGGCCGACTACCAGCGCCGCCAGACGCTGAAGGCTGTCGAGCGCTACCTGACACCGGAACTGAAGGCGTTCGAGAACAAGGTACTGAGCGCGCGCGAGAAGGCGCTGGCGCGGGAAAAGCAGCTTTACGACGAACTGCTGACAACGCTCGGCAGCGAACTCGATGCACTCGCCGACAGCGCCGCCGCGGTCGCCGGACTCGACGTGCTGAACAACTTCGCCGAGCGCGCCGACACACTCGGCCTCGTTGCACCCGAACTCACCGATGCCGGCGAAATCCGGATTGAAGCCGGACGCCATCCGGTCGTCGAGCAGGTCATCGACGCGCCCTTTGTCGCCAACGACTGCCAGCTCGCGGCCGGCCGCCGCACGCTCGTCATCACCGGCCCCAACATGGGCGGCAAGTCGACCTACATGCGCCAGCTCGCGCTGATCGTCGTGCTGGCACACATCGGCAGCTTCGTGCCGGCAAAGCGCGCGGTCATCGGCCCGGTCGACCGCATCTTCACCCGCATCGGCGCCTCCGACGACCTCGCCGGCGGGCGCTCGACGTTCATGGTCGAAATGGTCGAAACCGCGAATATTCTCAACAACGCCACCGCGCAAAGCGTGGTGCTGATGGATGAAATCGGCCGCGGCACCAGCACCTACGACGGACTTGCCCTGGCAGAGGCAGCAGCGTGTCATATCACGGAGCAGATCGGCGCCTATACGCTGTTTGCGACGCATTATTTCGAGCTGACGAAACTGGCTGGGCGCATCGACGACATTGCCAACGTCCACCTGGACGCGACCGAGCATCACGACGAGCTGGTGTTCCTGCATGCGGTGAAAGACGGTCCGGCCGATCGCAGCTACGGCCTGCAGGTCGCGGCGCTTGCGGGCGTGCCGCGGCCGGTGATCGCGGCGGCCAGGCAACATCTCGCGAAGCTGGAAAACAAGCCGCAACCCGGTCCGGAACCACCGCAGATGGGTTTGTTCAACGCGCCCGGAAAAAACGCCGTGCTGGAACAGCTGCGAGATATCGATCCCGATACCCTGTCGCCACGCGAAGCGCTGGACGTGCTCTACCAGCTAAAGAAAGACATATAGCTTGAGCCGACGGACCGGGGTCCGATTTCACGCCCGGGCCACCAGCCCCATAAGCCGCGCGTAGCGTGACAGAACAGCTTCCTCCATAAACGCAATCAGCCTGCGAGCGGCGTCCTTTTTATGTTCCGTCACCGTACCCAGCGCCCAGATCATTACGGGCACCGTCGTCAGCAGGAAAATTTTCTGCCCCCAGGTGGCCGGCTGGTCGCCATAGACCGCGGCGCCCAGTTGCAACAGCGGCATGTGGTAGAGATAAAGCGAAAAAGTCAGACCGGCGATGTACCGAATTGGACGTTTAAATTGCTGCAGAAAACCGGCAAACCGGTACCCGATGGCGTTGAAACCGAGAATGTTTGCGGCGACCACTAAGCCCAGCAGCCAGTCGAATACGACATTGATTGGTGGAAAAAAGGCCGGATCGACATAAGGATAAATGTGTTCCGAAAACCACGGATTGAGGCCGCCCCGGCCGGGGGCGAATTGCAGCACGCCGAATGCCGCAAAGGAACCGAAGAACAGGACATACCCCCACGCCGACGGCAGACGATAGCGCCTGGTAACGCGGTAGGCGGCCACGCCCAGCAACCAGACCGGCAACAACAGCAGGATCGGTGTGCCGACAAGCAGGGCCACGGCCGCGATTGCGATCCACTGTTTGCGGCCGCGCAGAAAAATAAGCGCGGCAAAGAAGATGTAATACCAGAACTCGTAGCTGAGCGACCAGAACGGGCCCATGGAGAAGACCCGCACATCCATGCCCCAGGCCTGCGTCAGAAAGCCCAGACACAGCAGCGACCGCATCACCGGCTGGTCGTTCTCGAATCCCCAGACGGACGTGTACAGATCCGGCGCCAGCGCGATGCCGATGGCATCGGCGACCAGCGTCAGAATCAGCGCGGGCACCACCACGGAATACAAGCGCGCCAGGCGGTTGCGGAGGAATGGCCGCGGCTCGCGATCGCGGGTGTCGGCAGTGTAGGCAATGACGAAGCCGGACAGGACAAAAAATATCATCACGGCCTGGCCGCCGAAATGCTGCATCTGCCAGAACAGCCCGTCGGAATAACGCCGGGATGAGAAATGAGCCAGGAAAACGATTGCCGCGGCGCTGAACCGCATGACGTCCAGATACAATGAGGTGTGTCGTTCCATGACATTGCTCCCTGCTATTCTTTGGGTACCGGGCTACCCCTTGTTTGAAGTATAGCGGATATGTCAAATTTCGCCACCCAATGAATGATGTGCCGGTTCAACAGGCGCACGCGACGGTCGAAATGGCCTATCGCAACGAGTCGCGGCGCGTCCTCGCCACGCTGGTCCGCCTGCTCGGCGGCTTTGATCTCGCTGAAGAAGCCATGCACGACGCCTTCGCGGCCGCGCTCGAACAGTGGCCGCGTGACGGCGTGCCCGACAATCCGCGCGCCTGGCTGGTCACGGCCGGCCGCTTCAAGGCCATCGACAGGATTCGTCGGCGCGCCCGCTTCGACAGAAAGCTGACCCAACTCGCGGCGGAGCTGGACGGCGAAGCTGCCGAGGTTCCGAACGAGGCCGAGGCCGTTGAAGACGACCAGCTCCGGCTGATCTTCACGTGCTGTCATCCGGCCCTGTCGCCGGAAGCCCGCATCGCGCTGACATTGCGGGAAATGTGCGGGCTGACGACGGAAGAAGTCGCGCGCGCCTTCCTGGTTACGCCCGCCACCGTCGCGCAGCGCATCGTGCGCGCCAAGCGCAAAATCCAGGATGCGAAGATTCCATACGAGGTGCCGGCGCGGGAGGCATTGCCCGAGCGGCTCGGCAGTGTGCTCCACGTCGTCTACCTGGTATTCAACGAAGGCTATTCGGCCTCGGCCGGCGAAACGGTGACGCGGGCCAATTTGTCGGCCGAAGCGATCCGGCTCGGCCGACTGCTCGTCGAGTTGCTGCCGGAGCCCGAAACGGTCGGCCTGCTCGCGCTGATGCTGTTGCAGGAATCGCGCCATGCCGCGCGCACCTCCGCGAACGGCGACCTGGTGCTGCTCGCCGACCAGGACCGGTCATTGTGGAACCGCGAGCAGATCGCCGAAGGAGTGGCACTGGTAAGGCAGGCGCTGGCTTCCGGCCGCTTTGGGCCGTATACGCTGCAGGCTGCGATCGCGGCTGTACATGCCGACGCACCGAATGCCGCGGCGACCGACTGGAACGAGATCGTCGGGCTCTACGACGTGCTGGCGCAGATGGACCCCTCGCCCATCATCGCGCTGAACAGGGCCGTGGCCGTCGCCATGCGTGATGGGCCGACGGCCGGCCTAGCCGGCATCGATACGATTCTGGCCAGCGGCAAGCTGACGGACTACCACCTGGCGCACGCGGCGCGAGCCGACTTGTGCCGGCGACTGGGGCGCGTCGACGAAGCGCGAGAAGCGTACCAGCGGGCCTTGGCGTTGACCGATCAGGCACCGGAGCAACGATTTCTCGAGCAGCGGTTGCGGGACCTTGGCGACTGATTTTCCGGCGGCTGTCGATTTTGGCGAGCGCCGAACGACTACCGAATAGAAACAGTCATCCTTCCTGGAGGAACCATGAAATACCTGTGCCTGGTCTACAGCGACGAAAACGAGCTGCACTCGCACCCGGACAGCCCGCGCGACCCGGAGTGTGCAGCCTACGCCGGGTCGGTTCACGAAAGCGGCCGCATGCTGGCGGCGGAGGCGCTCGAGCCGGTCGAGACGGCGACCACCATCCGCGTCCGCAACGGCCGGACGTCAATAACCGACGGCCCGTTTGCCGAAACCAAGGAACAGCTCGCCGGGTTCTACCTGGTCGAGGCCCGGGATCTGAATGAAGCCATCGACATCGCGGCCGGCATTCCGGCCGCGCGCGTCGGCAGCGTCGAGGTGCGGCCGGTGCGGACATTGAGCACGGAGTAATGCAATGAATATCGACCGTTTAATGGATTTTGCCTATCTCGCGTTGCGCGTCGTTGCGGGCTTCATGTATTTCCAGGTCGGCAGCGCCATCCTGTTCGGCTGGTTCGGAGGCATGCATTATCCAGAGGGCATGTCGGCGCCGCCGTTGCTGTCACAGATGGGCGTCGGCGCGGTGCTGGAATTCGTCGGCGGCCTGCTGGTCCTGCTCGGGCTCTTCACCCGGCCCGCGGCATTCATAGTCGCCGGCGAAATGGCTGTCGGCTATTGGCAATTCCATGCTCCGAATGGCGGCTGGCCGTTCCAGAACGGGGGCGTCGCGGCCGTGCTTTACTGCTTCGTTTTTCTGTACCTTGCCGCGCGCGGCGGCGGCGAGTGGAGCCTCGATGCGTGGTTCAGAACGAGAAGAGAGGCGCGAACGTCGAATCAACTTGCCTGAGAGAGGAAGACAAGATGACGGACATCAAGATAAGCGCTTTTCCATGGGTACCCGGTTTTGCCCAGGGACTGGTGCGCGATATCCGGGCGCGATGGGCGCTCGAGGAAGCGGGCCTTGCTTACGAGGAACGCCTGCTCGGTGCGGACTACAAGTCGTCCCAAAGCTACCGCGCCCTTCAGCCTTTCGCCCAGGTGCCGGTGTATGAAGAGAACGGGCTGGTGCTGTTCGAATCCGGCGCTATCGTGCTGCACATTGCCGAGCGATCCGAGGCGCTGATGCCTGCCGACCCGGACAGCCGGGCAAGGATTACCGGCTGGATGTTCTGCGCGCTCAACACGATCGAGCCGCCCATCATGAACCTCGCTCTGGTCGACTTCTTCCATGCCGGAGAGGAATGGGCGCAGTTGTACCGGCCGGCGGCGATCGAGTCGATCAAGTCGCGGCTGACGGAGTTGGCTGCCCGCCTGGACGGGCGGGACTATCTAGAGGATCGCTTCAGTGCCGCCGACCTGCTCATGACGACCGTACTGCGCGCCCTGCGCCACACCGATCTCGTCGCGCAGATACCGGCGCTCGAGAATTATCGGCTGCGGTGCGAGGCCCGGCCCGCGTTTCAAAAAGCACTGGCCGACCAGATGGCAACGTTCGCTCGGCACACTGTTGCAGACATGACACCGGCTAACTGAGCCGGCATTGTCGATTTTCAATACGCCCGTTCGACTGGTATACGAATGAAGCCACCAAGGAGTATTGAGAAATGCGATTCATGATGCTGATGATTCCGAAAGGATACGAGAATGCCGCACCGGGCACGATGCCGGACCCCGAGGCGGTGAAAACGATGACGAAGTACAACGAGGAGCTGGAAAACGCCGGCGTGCTGCTGTCGCTCGACGGGCTGCACCCGCCGTCCATGGGCGTGCGCGTCTCTTTCTCCGGCGGCAAGCCTGTGGTCACCGACGGCCCGTTTCCGGAGACGAAGGAAGTACTCGGCGGCTACTGGATGATCGACGTGAAATCGAAACAGGAAGCGATCGACTGGGCCAGACGCTGCCCCGCCTCGGATAACGAAGTCATCGAAATCCGCCAGGTCATGGAAGCGTCCGACTTCGAATAGGCACAGGAGAACGTCATGGAAACCAATACGTACCTTTTCTACAACGGCGATTGCGAAGCCGCATTCAAGCACTACGAACGGCACCTCGGCGGCAAAATTGAAATGATGATCACCGCCGACCAGGCGCCGGCGGACATGCAGCCGGACCCCGAGAATGGCGGCAAGATCATGCACGCGCGCATGACGCTGGGCAACAATGTGCTGATGGGTTCCGACGCGCCGCCGAACCGCTACAACAAGCCGCAGGGTTTCGATGTCAATATCACGGTCGAAACGGTCGAAGAAGCGGAACGGGTGTTCAATGCACTGGCGGAAAACGGCCAGGTCCACATGCCGCTGGAACAGACGTTCTGGGCAAAACGCTTCGGGGCGCTCGTCGATCAGTTCGGCATCCCATGGATGATCAACTGCGAGTAAGGAACGCGCCATCGCGCAGGAAATGGATGACCTGGTCGGCCACGGCGCGTGACGCCAGCATGCTCATGTGGCCGACATTGAGCGTCAGCGTGTCGCTCGCACCCTCGATGACCGTCTCCGATACGGCAACTGTGCCGTCGTTCACCCCGTCGAACCGCGCTGCCAGCCGCCCCAGGCCGGCCGACTGTTCACCGGCCAGCACGCCGAGCGGCGGCGCAAATCGCCACACCGGCTCGTGATGCGCGGCCAGCACGCCCGCACCCGCGCGGCCGAGCATTGTCGGCCCCCAGCGCAGGGACAGCAGCGCCCGCGCCACCTGTGACCCGCGCACCGGCGCGCCGAGAAACACGACCCGCTCGACCGGCAGATCCGGCCTGGCCTCGAAGGCGCGCAGCGTCACCAGTCCGCCGAGGCTGTGCGCGACGATGTAGCGCGGCCGCTGCGTCTCGATGAACTCGATAAACCGGCTCGCGTTTTCACCGATGGTCTGACCCATGCTCCGGTAACGAAAACGCGCGGTGCGGTAGCCGGCGGCATGCAGCCGCCAGCGCAGCAACGTCATTTCCATGCCGTTCATCCACAAGCCGTGAATCAAAACTGCCAATCCCTGTGCGCCGTTTTGTTTTTGATCCATACCCTCGCCGCCTTATACTGACCACCCCACCCGCATAACAAGCTTACATGGAGGTAAGCGCATGAACTCCATCCGCACGCCGCTCGCACTGGGATTGACGGCAGCCGCCTTCGCCTGCGCCGCTGTCGCCGCAAATGAAGCAACGCCCGAAGTCACCCACCAGAAGATGGAGCGCCTTGAGTCCGCTGCGCCCTACAGAGGGTACCTGAAGGCGCACGAGTCGGTACACGATCCGCTGGAAATCCTCGGCGGCCCGCTCAAGATCAGCGTGTCCCAAAGTGAAGGCAGCGTGTACATCGCATTGCCCGATCACCGCGAACTCGATCCGGCTGTATTCGGCAGGCCCGGTCGGCCGCGCGCGCGGGAAGGTTTCCCCGGTATCGAGGGTGTGCCGCTCGACATGCGCGGCACCGAAGACGGCAAGTACACCGAGTTTGAAGACAAGTCGCCGTTCGGCAACGCGCGCGTCGTGATGAGCAAGGGGCGCCTCGACATCAACGCGAAGGACATCACCGCGACCGACGCCGCCACGACCGAAGACCAGGTCGAAATGGAGGCCAGCTGGGAAGACAAGGACGGCAATGAATACAAGATCAAGTGCTGCGAGGAGATGGCTTCACACGGTGCCGACTTCCCTACATTCGGCGGCGTCGTCACCGGTCACATTCTGTACGGTTCAAGCCGCGGCGGGACGCCGTTGATGCCGACGGAGTACGCCTGGTTCGCGTTCTGGGGTACCGGGAAGGTGTTCAAGAACGGCGAGTTGATGGACGGAAAACGACTCGTGCACGGCGTTCTGTCCGAAGGCATACGCACGGACGGCTATCAGCTGGCATTCGATGACGAGGTCGAACCGACCGAAACCATGTTCCACCTCATCGTGCCGCCGGTCGACCCGAAACCGGAAAAAGGCACCTACGAGAAGGACCCGGTGCACACCGGTTACAAGCTCGACGACGGCAGGGAACTCCCTTTCTGGCACGTGATATTCATGAAGCCGGAAGTGACTGCAGCGCGCGCCAGGGAAAAAGCGCGTTTGAAATAGGCGAAGAATCAGCTCGCGGAGACGGTCTCGATCACCCGCACCAGCTCAGCCATCAAGAACGGTTTTTGCAGCACCGGCCGATCCTGCCATTCCTCGCGCAGGTCGTCGACGTGATAGCCGGTCATGAAAGCGAACGGAATCGATCGGCGACTGAGGGCTTCGGCGACCGGATAACTGCGCTCGCCCGCGAGATTGATATCGAGCAGCGCGATGCCGAGTTCTTCCGTTTCGGCCAGTTCGAGCGCCGGCGCCAGCCGGGCGGCCTTGACCACCTCGCA
>DASSNT010000091.1:0-50855 GCA_035701285.1 Gammaproteobacteria bacterium
ATGCGACTCAGCAAAATCAAGCTCGCAGGCTTCAAATCCTTCGTCGACCCCACCACGATCACGTTTCCGACCAATCTGACCGGCATTGTCGGCCCGAACGGCTGCGGCAAGTCGAACACCATCGACGCCGTGCGCTGGGTGATGGGCGAAAGCTCCGCCAAGCACCTGCGCGGCGACTCGATGGCGGACGTTATTTTCAACGGCTCGACCGCCCGCAAGCCCGTCGGCACCGCGTCGATCGAGCTGGTGTTCGACAACAGCGACGGCGCGGTCGGCGGCCAGTACGCCCAGTACGCGGAAATCTCCGTGCGCCGTGAAGTCTCGCGCGACGGCGCCTCCAATTACTTCCTCAATGGCGCGCGCTGTCGGCGCCGCGACATTACCGACATTTTCCTCGGCACCGGCCTGGGGCCGCGCAGCTACGCGATCATTGAGCAGGGCACGATTTCCCGCCTGATCGACGCCAAGCCGGAAGAACTGCGCGTCTTTCTGGAAGAGGCGGCCGGCATCTCGAAGTACAAGGAACGCCGCCGCGAGACCGAAAACCGGATCCGGCATACGCGGGAAAATATCAGTCGACTCGATGACTTACGCGATGAAATTCAGAAACAACTTCAACATCTGCAGCGCCAGGCGCGCACGGCCGAACGCTACAAGAAGCTGAAATCCGAGGCGCGCCAGGTCGGCGCCGAGCTGCTGGCGCTTAAATGGCGGGGACTCGATCGCGAACTCGCCGGCGAAGATCATGCCATCGTCGAGCACGACACAGCGCTGCAGGCGGTGCTGGCCCAGCTTCGCTCGGTCGAAAGCCAGCTTGAAAAGACCCGTGAGCAGCAGCACGACGCACAAGGCACGTTCAATCAGGTGCAGGCGCGCTATTACGACATCGGGTCCGCCATCGCCCGCGCCGAGCAGGCGTTGCAGCATGCGCGGGATCTGCGCCAGCGCCATCAAAATGACCTGGAGGAAACCGAGCACGCATGGCGGACGGCCGAGGCCGAAATTACCCGCGATCGCGAGCAGGTCGCCGAGTTGACCGCGGTGCTGGAGGAACTGGAGCCGGCGCTGGCGCGGGCACGGGCAGCGGAAGCCGAAGGCCGCACCGAACTCGACGCCGCCGAGGCGGCGCGCCAGGACTGGCAGACGCGCTGGGACGCATTCAATCAATCTCATAACGAATCGTCCCGGGCGAGCCAGGTCGAGCGCACACGCATCGACCATCTGGAACGCCAGTCAGGGCAGACGCTGGGCAGGATCGAAAAGCTGGAAGCCGAGCGCGAGCGGCATTCAACCGCGGCGATCGAAACCGAGATTGGCGAACTTGAGGGCAAGACCGCCGAGTTCGAGCGCACACGCGAGACGCTGAAGACCGAGCAGGAACAGGTGCAGGCGGCCATCGCCGAGCGACGCGAGCGGCTGTCGACGCTGGCGCGCGAGCACAACGAAAAGCGCAGCGCGCTGGCCGACAAGCGCGGCCGGCTGGGATCGCTGAAAACGCTGCAACAGCAGGCGCTGGGCAAGAACGAGGCGCGGCTGGTCGATTGGCTGAAGGCACAAGGTCTGGACGACAAGGCGCGACTGGCCGAGGTCATTAACGTGGACGAGGGCTGGGAGCAGGCGGTCGAAACGGTGCTGGGTGGCTATCTGCAGGCGGTGTGCCTGGACGACATGGAGCCGGCGCTCGAAGCGATGACCGGCATCGAAAACGGCACGCTGCATGTCATTGGCAACTGCCCGGCAAGCAGCGGCGCAGCCGGCGCGGACAGCCTGGCCGCGAAAGTGCGCGCGCCGGTGTCGCTGGAACCGTTGCTCGGCAAGGTTTACGCGGCAGCGGACGTCTCCGCGGCCGTCGACCGCCGCGGCACGCTCGCGGCGGACGAATCGCTGATCACCCCCGACGGCATCTGGATAGGTCCCAACTGGGCGCGCGTCGCCCGCGCCGGGGATGCGCGTGCCGGCACGCTCAGCCGCGAACGCGAGATCAAGACGCTCGACCACGACATCGCCGAACTCGAGCAGGCGATCGCCGCCGACGCCGAAACCGAACAGTCGCTGAGCGCGGAACTCAAGGCGCAGGAAGCGCGTCGCGAGACGCTGCAGGACGAGTTGAATCGTCACCACCAGCAGGAAGCCGCCGCCCGCGCCGCGCTGAACAGCCGCCGCGAGCGGCTGCGCGAAGTCAAGGCGCGCCACGATACGCTGGTCGCCGAGCTCAACGAACTCAAGCCGCAGCAGGAAAAGCTCGACGACGAAACCCGCACGGCGCGGCGCGATCTCGAGCAGGCGCTGGGTTCGCTGGCGGAGCTGGAAGATCAGCGCGCCGGACTGCAGCGCGAGCGCGAAGCCATCAACGAGCGGCTTGAAGCCGCGCGGGGGCGCTTCCGCGAGGATCGGGACCACGTGCAGACGCTGGCGCTGAAGCAGGAAGCGCGCCGCGCCACGCTGGACTCTACGCGCCAGAACCTGGAGCGGATGCAGGCCCGGCTGGCAGAACTGGGCACGCGCCGCGAGCAACTCAAGCGGGAACTCGAAGGCGGTACCGAACCGATCGCCGAGCAGGAGAAGGCGCTGCAGGAAAATCTGGGCCGTCGTGGTGAAGTCGAAGCCGAATTGGCCACCGCGCGCCGCCAGGTTGAGGCGCTCGACGAGTCGCTACGGAAACTGGAGCAGGACCGCGTGACGCATGAGCAGGACGTCGAGGCCAAGCGCGGCGCGCTGGAATCGCGCCGCCTCGCGACGCAGGAGCTGCGCACCCGGCGCAAGACGATCGAGGAACAGCTCGAAGCTGAAGGCCAGATGCTGATCGCGGTGCTGGTGCAGCTTGAAGACGACGCCGATGTCACCGCCTGGGCGGAGCGGGCCGAGTCGCTTGAACAGCGCATCCAGCGCCTCGGTGCGATCAACCTGGCCGCGATCGAAGAATTCGACGAGCAGTCGGAGCGCGCGGAATATCTCGAAAAGCAGCACGCCGACCTCAACGATGCGCTGACGACGCTCGAAAATGCGATCCGCAAGATCGACCGCGAAACCCGCACCCGGTTCAAGGAAACCTTCGATCTCGTCAACGCGGGCCTCAAAGCCAATTTCCCGCGCCTGTTTGGCGGCGGCCACGCCTACCTGGAACTGACCGGCGAAGAGCTGCTGGATGCCGGCGTCACCGTCATGGCGCGCCCGCCCGGCAAGCGCAACAGCACGATTCACCTGCTGTCCGGCGGCGAAAAAGCGCTGACAGCGGTCGCGCTGGTGTTCTCGATCTTTGAGCTGAACCCGGCGCCGTTCTGTATGCTCGACGAGGTCGACGCGCCGCTTGACGATGCCAACGTCGGCCGCTTCTGCGACCTCGTGCGCGATATGTCGGAGCGCGTGCAGTTCATTTATATTACGCACAACAAAGTGACGATGGAGATGGCCTCGCACCTGACCGGCGTAACCATGCATGAACCCGGCGTGTCGCGGCTGGTGGCCGTGGATGTCGAAGAAGCGGCGCGGATGGCGGCGACAGCGTGAATGAGTTTCGTCGTAGGAGCGAGCGCCGCTTGCGATTACATAATCGCGGCCAGCGGCCGCTCCTGCAGCCCCAGGGTTGAGTATGAGCGAATTGCGTTGGATCATTCTCGGCATCGGCGTGATTGTCATTGCCGCCGTTTACTTCTTTTCGCGACGCAAAAAGACTCCCGCTGGTCTTCAGGAGCCGGCGCCACGCCGGCAGGCCAACGTCGAGCCGTATCTCGGCGGCTTCGACGGAGCGCCGGGAGAGAACGCCGCCGCGGTGGAGCCGCAGTCACTTTCCGAGGCGCCGCAGCGCGATGTGCCGACGTCCAAACCGGCGACAGCGACTCCCCAGGACGATCATCTCATCCTGACGCTCCACGTCATCGCGCGCTCTGACGACGGATTTGCCGCGGCCGACGTCGCCACCGCACTATCGGCGGCGGGTTTGCGGTTCGGCCGCTACAGCATTTATCACTACACCGGCGACGACGGCACCGACTGGTTCAGCGCGGCGAACATGGTAGAGCCGGGCCGGTTCCCGGAGCCCGATTCCGACGAGCGCGCGCCCGGCATTACCCTGTTCATGATGATGCCCGGGCTGGCGCAGCCGCACCAGGCGCTGGATATTCTGCTGTCGGCAGCGCGCCGGCTGGCCGCCGACCTCGACGCGGACCTGGCTGACAGCCGTCGCAAACCTTTTACGGCGCAGGCTGCCCAGCGCATGCGGGAACAATTGGCCGAGTTCCACGCACGGCACGCGCCTGAGCTCAACACGATTCCCTCACGCTAGTCCTCGCCCTGAAGGAAAGGGGACGAGAGTGTCTTCAATGACAACATCAAAACCATCCGAGCGCGCGGCCGAGTTGCGCGAGCTGCTGAACCGGGCCGTGATCGCGTATTACGTCGACGATGCGCCGATCATGGATGACGCCGCCTACGACGCGCTCTACGACGAACTGGTCGCGGTCGAGGATGCGCATCCGGACCTGGTCGCGCCGGATTCCCCGACCCGGCGGGTTGGTGCGCCGCCATCCGCCAAGTTCAAGAAGGCGCGCCACGGCACGCCCATGGGATCGCTGGATAAGGTCACCACCGACGAAGCAATCCGGAAGTGGGCCGACGATGTACGCAAACGCCTCGGCACTGACGAGCCGGTGACCTTCATACTCGAGCCGAAGATCGACGGCTCGGCGATCAACCTGGTTTACGAGCACGGCGTCTTCGTCCGCGGCGAGACGCGCGGCGACGGCATTGAAGGCGAGGACGTCACCCCGAACCTGCGCACGATTCGGGCGATTCCACTGCGGATGCGCATGTCCGACGGCGAGGCGGCGCCGCCGCTGGTCGAAGTGCGCGGCGAAGTCTACATGCCGCTGCCGGGCTTTCGTGCGTTCAATGAAAGGCTTGCCGCCGAGGACAAGCCGGCAGCACCGAACCCGCGCAACGCGGCTGCCGGCTCGCTGCGCCAGAAGGATTCGTCCATTACCGCCGAAAGACCGCTGTCGATCTGGATCTACGGCACCGGCGAGCGCCAGGGCCTCGACGAACTGACGACACATTGGGACACGCTGATGTGGTTGCGCGAGCACGGTTTTCCGACCAACCCGTTCGCCGAGCGGGTCGAGTCGGTCGAAGCCGTGATGCAACGCTGCCGCGACTGGGAAGAGCGCCGCTCGAAGCTGGAATACGAAATCGATGGCATCGTCATCAAGGTCGATTCGTTTGCCCAGCAGGAGCGCCTTGGCGCACTGCACGGGCGGCCGCGCTGGGCGCGTGCGTTCAAGTGGGCGCCGATGACGGCGGTGACGCGGCTGGACAAGATACGCATTCGCGTCGGCCGCACCGGCGCGCTGAACCCATGGGCGGAGCTGAGGCCGGTCGAAGTGGGTGGCGTGACAGTCTCGCGCGCAACGCTGCACAACGAGGAAGACATCAACCGCAAGAACATCCGCGAGGGCGACGATGTGATCGTGCAGCGCGCCGGAGATGTCATCCCACAGGTTGTCGGCCCCGCCGGTCCGCACCGAAAAGGCACCGAATCGTTCGCGATGCCGACGCATTGCCCGTTGTGCGGCACTGAAGTGGTCAAACCGGAGGGCGAGGCCGTGCATCGCTGTCCGAACCGAGGCTGCCCATCGCGCGGGCTGGAGACGCTGATCCACTGGGTCGACGCGGCGGCGGACATTGAGGGCGTCGGAGAGCAGACCGTACGCCGGCTGTGGGAGCTGGAACTGGTGCGTTCGCTGCCCGATCTCTACCGGCTGACAGCGGATCAGCTCCTGGAACTCGAAGGCTACGGCGATATCTCCGCGCCCAAGGCGATTGAAGCGATCGAGGCTTCGAAGCAGGCGCCGTTCGCGCGCGTCCTGTTCGGGCTTAACATCCCTGACGTGGGGTCGGTCACGGCGCAGACGCTTGCGCAGCACTTCGGCGATGTCGATGCGCTGGCGAATGCGACGCAAGAGGCCTTGCAGGCGGTCGAAGGCATCGGTCCCGAACGCGCGGAGGCCATTGCCGACTGGTTTCGGGAGGACGACAATCAGCGGCTAATAGCGGACCTGAAAGAACTCGGCTTGCGCTTCCAGGCATTGGAAGCGGAGCGGCCGAAAGAGGGGCCGCTGACGGGGCGGACCTACGTCATTACCGGCACGCTTGAGCGCTACACGAGAGACGAAGCAGCGGCCGCGCTCGAGGCGCGGGGCGCAAAGGTCACCAATTCGGTGTCGTCGAAAACGACCGGGTTGATCGTCGGTGAAGAGCCCGGTGCCTCCAAGCTCAAGAAGGCGCAGAACGCGGACGTGCCGGAATTGACTGAAGCGG
Organism: Gammaproteobacteria bacterium; assembly: GCA_035701285.1. Taxonomy (GTDB): domain Bacteria; phylum Pseudomonadota; class Gammaproteobacteria; order Natronospirales; family DASSBR01; genus DASSBR01. The sequence continues at coordinate 6,313 of DASSNT010000091.1, forward strand.
ACCTGCTGGAACTGCTCCGCAGTTAGGATTGAGGGCTGAGTGCTTGGGACTAAGTATTGGCCTCAGCGGAGTCCTCTTGACTTAGTCCTTAGTCCTCTCTACCCCCGTAAGTTAAAATAACGGCATGCCTGCAGCCACCACACAACCCGCGGTCGACCACCGCTTCTCCATCGCCCCGATGATGGACTGCACCGACCGCCATTTCCGTTACCTGGCGCGGCTGCTGTCGCGCCACACGCTGCTCTACACAGAAATGGTCACGACCGGCGCGTTGCTGCATGGCGACGTGGCGCGCCACCTGGCCTTCGATGCGGCGGAGCATCCGCTGGCGCTGCAGGTCGGCGGCAGCGATCCCGCCGAGCTGGCGCACGCGGCGCGTTTGGCCGAGCAGTGGGGCTACGACGAAATTAACCTGAACATCGGTTGTCCCAGCGACCGCGTCCAGTCCGGCCGCTTCGGCGCCTGCCTGATGGCCGATCCCGAACTGGTAGCGGATGGCGTCGCCGCGATGCGCGCGGCCTGCCGCCTGCCGGTCACCGTCAAAACGCGTATCGGCATCGACAAGGACGAAGACGGCGAACGGCTGCTCGACTTTGTCGGTACTGTCGCGGCAGCCGGCTGCGACACGTTTATCGTCCATGCCCGCAACGCCTGGCTGAAGGGCCTGAGCCCGAAGCAGAACCGCGAGGTGCCGCCGTTACGGTACGACGTCGTCTACCGGCTCAAGCGCGAGCGGCCGGATCTGACGATCGCCATCAATGGCGGCATCAAGACCATTGACGCCGCGCGCGCGCACCTGGCGGAAGTCGACGGTGTGATGGTCGGGCGCGAAGCCTATTCGCAACCTTACTTTCTCGCCCGCGTCGATCAGGACATCTTTGCCGCCGGGGAGGAATCGTCTGACCGTGACGCGGTGCTTGAGGCATACTTGCCTTACGCGTCGCGTCAGCGGGCCGCCGGCGTTCCGTTGAGCCGGCTGGTACGGCCGTTGTTCGGTCTCTACCAGGGTTGCGCGGGCGCGCGCCGCTGGCGCCGGCACTTGAGCGAACACGCACCGCGGCGCGATGCCGACGAGCGCGTTATCGTTGCCGCCGCGCGTGAAATGCGGGCGGCCGCATAGCTGCCCGAAAAACTATAAAATGGGCCGCTTTGCGGCGCCTACCTATCAGGACAATCATGCCCCGGAAGAAAATGGCCCAGCGACGGGACCGCCACCGTTTGTATGAAAAGGCGGTGCAGGCCGTCGATGTTGAATGCGATTTCGTGCTCGAGACCTTCGCCGACTTGCGCGGCCGCAAACCACGCATGCTGCGCGAGGATTTTTGCGGCACCGCCGCGGCTGCCTGCGAGTGGGTCAAGCGCGGCCCGCGCCAACGTGCAGTCGGGGTCGATATCGATACCGATGTGCTGGATTGGGGTCGGCGTAACCACCTGGGCAAGCTGACGCCCGGTGCGCAGAAGCGGATTGAGCTGATAGAGTCGGACGTGCTCAAGGCGAAGACCGACCCGGCCGATGTCGCCGTGGCGATGAACTTCAGCTACTGGATTTTCCGCGAGCGGCGCACGCTCAAGCGTTATTTTCGCCGGGTGCGCAATGCGCTGGTCGATGATGGCATCTTTATGCTCGACGCGTTCGGTGGCCACGATGCCTTCAAGGTCATGCGCGAGCGGCGCGATTGCGGCGGCTATACCTATACCTGGGATCAGGCCGATTACGACCCGATCAGCGGCGAAATGACCTGCCATATTCATTTCAGCTTCCCGGACGGCTCAAGGATGCCGCGCGCTTTCACCTACACCTGGCGCCTCTGGACGCTGCCGGAATTACGCGAGGTGCTGAAGGAGGCCGGGTTCGAACGCGTAACTGTTTACTGGCAGGGTACGGACGAAGAGACGGGCGAAGGCAATGGCGAATTCCTGCCGGTCGACCGCGGCGATCCGGACCCGGCATGGATTGCATATCTGGTTGCGGAAAAATAGATGAGGATTAGCTAGTGACCCGTTCATCAGTAACGGTTTTATTTTCTGATATCGCCGACAGCACCAGCCTCTATGCGGCGCTCGGCGATCTGCCGGGCCGCGAAACGGTCGGCCAGGCACTGCGGCTGATGGAAGCCGTGATCGAAGCCGCGAACGGGCGCGTTATCAAGACGCTTGGCGACGAGATCATGGCCGTTTTCGAAGCGGCCCCGGAGGCCGCGCAGGCCGCGATGACGATGCAGGAGCGCATGACCGAGCGCCGCGTGAAAATGGACCCGCCGCTCGCGATCCGGATCGGCATGCATACCGGCATGGCGCTGGTGGAAGAGGGCGACGTGTATGGCGATGTGGTCAACACGGCCGCGCGAATCACCTCGCTCGCGAAGCCGGAGCAGATTCTCGCCACCGAAGCGACCGTCGAGGCGTTGGACGACACCTGGCAGGACCGGATTCAAAAACTGGGACCGCACACAATCCGCGGCAAACGCGGTGCGGTCGATTTGTGCGAAATCATCTGGAGCCGCGCCGACATGACAGTGATCGTCGAGCCGCCGGAAGAGTTGGGCGGGTCGCGCAAGAAGGGCCCGCGACTGGTGTTGCGGCTCGGCTCGATGAAATGCTTCGTCAGCGCCGAGCGGCCCCGTTGCACAGCCGGACGTTCGTCACGCAACGACCTGGTGATTGCCGATCACTACGCGTCGCGGCTGCACGCTGAAATCGAATACCGCTCCGGTAAGTTCCTGGTCACCGATCGCAGCACGAACGGCACGTTTGTGCGACCGGAAGACGGGGAAGAGATTGTGCTCCGCCGCGACAGCACGGCGCTGGAAACCAGCGGCGCGATCGGATTGGGGCGGCCGCCGGAAGCGGAGCCCGATCTGGCGATCGAATTCGAGCTGGAAGGGGTGGATTGACCCCCTCACCCTCTCTCCCAGGAAGAGGGTAGGGTGAGGGGATATAAGCTTATTTCGAGACGGCTTCGCTCACGCGCCGATGCTCTTCCTTCAACGCTTCCGGCAACCGGTCGCCGTAGCTGTCGAAGTACTCCTCAATCGCGGCGAACTCTTCCCGCCACTGGTCCTTGTCTACGGCCAGCAGCGCTTCCATCGTCGCATCGTCCATGTCCAGGCCGGCGGTGTCGATCGCCGCCGGCGTCGGCACGTAGCCGATCGGCGTTTCGGCAGCCTCGGCCTTGCCTTCGGCGCGATCCAGAATCCAGCGCAGCACGCGCAGGTTTTCGCCGAAGCCCGGCCACAGGAAGTCGCCGTCCGAGTCCTGCCGGAACCAGTTGACGTGGAAGATCGCCGGCAGCTTGTCCGACTTGTTTTCGAAGCTCAGCCAGTGGCTCCAGTAATCGGCGAAGTTGTAGCCGCAGAACGGTTTCATCGCCATCGGGTCGCGGCGCACCACGCCGACCTTGCCGGTCGCGGCGGCGGTGGTTTCGGAGCCCATGCCGGCACCGACCAGCACGCCATGCGCCCAGTCCTTCGCCTGGTAGACCAGCGGCGCGAGACCGGCGCGACGGCCGCCGAAGATAATCGCGGAGATCGGCACGCCCTCGGGCGCTTCGGCCTTCGGCGAATAGCTCGGATTCTGCTTCGCGCTCGTGGTAAAGCGCGAATTCGGATGCGCGGCCTTGCCGTGCTCGGGCTTGTACTGCCGACCCTGCCAGTCGATTTCCGGCTCGCCTTCCTTCTTGCCTTCCCACCACGGCTCGTTGTCCGCCGTGACCGCCACGTTCGTGAAGATCGTGTCGTGGGTGATCATGTCGAACGCGTTGCGATTCGTCTTGCGGTTGGTCCCCGGCACCACGCCAAAGTAGCCGGCCTCGGGGTTGATCGCCCACAGGCGGCCGTCGTCGCCCAGGTGCAGCCAGGCGATGTCGTCGCCGACCGTCCAGACTTTCCAGCCCTTGTAGGATTCCGGCGGAATCAGCATCGCGAGGTTCGTCTTGCCGCAGGCCGACGGGAACGCGGCGGCGACGTAGCGGGTTTCGCCCTCGGGATTCTGAATGCCGACGATCAGCATGTGTTCGGCCAGCCAGCCGTCGCGGCGCGCCTGCCAGCTCGCGATGCGCAGCGCGTGGCACTTCTTGCCGAGCAGGGCGTTGCCGCCGTAGCCGGAGCCGACGCTCTTGATCAGCTCCTCTTCCGGGAAATGCATGATGAAGCGGCGATCCGGATTCAGGTCGCCGGTCGAATGCAGGCCGCGGACGAACTTGCCTTCCTGCTCGATGCGCTTGAGCGCCTGCGTGCCCATGCGCGTCATGATCTTCATGTTGGCCGCCACGTACGGGCTATCGGTAATTTCGACGCCGCAGCGCGCGTGCGGCGAGTCGATCGGGCCCATGCAGTACGGAATCACGTACATCGTCCGACCGCGCATTGCGCCCTTGAACAGGCCGTCGATCTTGAAGTGCGCTTCTTTCGGCTCCATCCAGTGATTGTTCGGCCCGGCATCCTGTTCGCTGCGGCTGCAAATGAGAGTCCGATTTTCGACGCGCGCGACGTCTTTGGGATCGGAGCGATGGAGGTAACAGTTCGGATAGGTGTCCTGATTGAGTTTTAGCAAGTCGCCGGTTTCGAGCATCAGGTCGATAAGCTGCTGGTATTCTTCATCCGAGCCGGTGCACCAGTGGATCTCTTTCGGCTCAGTCAGGGCGGCAACCTCGTCGACCCAGGCGGACAAGGCTTTATTCGTTGTGGTCATGGCGTTTCCTATCGAAAAGACAGCGCTGCATCCGGCGCGCGGGCGGCGAACGGTACAGCATCAAGCGCGGTTTGCCGGTATTATAACGGATTGAACCTCTGCCGGCCGAACTTTCTTTTGACCTATTCTGAGCTCATGGACGCTGACGGCGCGCTGGCTGCTGCGATCGCCGGTTTCCAGCCGCGCCGCGAACAGCAAGTGCTGGCCGATGCGATCGGCAGCGCGCTCGACCACGCCGGCATCCTCGCCGCCGAGGCAGGCACCGGCGTCGGCAAAACTTTCGCTTACCTGGTTCCGGTGCTGCAGGCCGGCCGCAAGGCGCTGATTTCCACCGGCACACGTACGATTCAGGACCAGATATTTCACCGCGATCTGCCGGTGGTGCGGCGCGCGCTCGGCCAGCCGGTACACGTTGCGCTGCTCAAGGGCCGCAGCAACTATCTGTGCCGGCATCGGCTGGAACTCACGCAAAGCGACACGCGCTTGAAGCGGGACGACGTGCGTGATCTGGCGGCGGTCGCCACCTGGGCCGGCCGCACGACCAGCGGCGACCTGGCGGAACTCGAGGCGGTGCCGGAAAGCGCGCGCATCTGGCCGCGCGTCACCTCGACCGTCGACAACTGCCTCGGCACCGAATGCCCGATGTTCTCGAACTGCTGGGTGGTCAAGGCCCGGCGCGAGGCACAGCAGGCCGATGTGGTCGTGGTCAATCATCATCTGCTGCTGGCGGACATGGCGCTCAAGGACGAAGGCTTCGGCGAACTGCTGCCGGAAGTGGATGCCGTCATTGTCGACGAAGCCCACCAGTTTCCCGACATCGCCGGCCAGTATTTCGGCGAGGCGGTTTCTGCGCGGCAGCTTCGCGAACTCGGCCGCGATACGTTCGCCGAATATCTCAAGAGCGCCGGCGACGTGCCGCAACTGCGGCCGTGCATGGATCAGATGGACACGGCGGTGGCGCAATTGCGCCTCAGCCTCGGCGAAGGCAACCGCCGGCTCGACTGGAACGAATGCGAAGCGGGTGAGGACTTTGCCGGACGGCTCGCCGCGCTTACCGAAGCACTGGATGAAGTGTGCGCACACCTGGACGTATTGGCGGAGCGCTCGCGCGGCCTCGACAATTGCCGCCAGCGCGCCGAGCGCCTCGTGGCGCGACTGACGGCGCTACAGGAGGCGGATGACAGCAGCCACATCCGCTGGGCCGAAACCTGGAATCGCAACGTCACGTTTCATCTGACGCCGCACGACGTCGCGCCGCGTCTGGCTGAGCATATCCACGCCGGCGAAACCGCCTGGATCTTCACCTCCGCGACGCTGGCCGTGGCCGGCAGCCTTGATCATTTTTGCACCCGGCTCGGCATCGACCACGCGGAGCGCCTGGTACTCGGCAGCCCGTTCGACTACGAGCACAACGCGCTGCTGTACACGCCGAAAAAGCTGCCGCCGCCCAACGCGCCCGCGCATCCGGACGCGGTCGTCGATGCGGCCCTGCCGCTGATCGAGGCCAACGGCGGCCGCGCGTTCCTATTGTTTACCAGCCATCGCGCGCTGCGCCGCGCCGCGGCTTACCTCTCGGGCCGAATCGATCACGAACTGCTGGTGCAGGGCGACGCGCCGCGCTCGCGGTTGATCGAGCGCTTTCGCGAATCCGGTAACGCCGTGCTGCTGGGCACCAGCAGCTTCTGGGAAGGCGTGGACGTCAAAGGCGCCGCGTTAAGCCTCGTGGTGATCGACAAACTGCCGTTCGCTTCGCCTGGCGACCCGGTCCTCAAGGCGCGGCTGAAAGCGCTGGAGGAGGCCGGTGGCAATTCGTTCATGGAGGTTCAACTACCGCAGGCGGTGATCACGCTGAAGCAGGGCGTCGGCCGGCTGATCCGGGACGCAGCGGATACCGGCGTCATGATGTTGTGCGACCCGCGCCTCACGACGCGGCCGTACGGCAAAGTGTTCCTGGCCAGCCTGCCTCCGATGCAGCGGACGGCAGACGTCGACGATGCGCTGGCGTTTATCGACAACCGCGTCGCGTGCCCGCCGCCGGCTCGCTTCATATCGGAATCGATTTCATGAAACTGCTGGCCATCGATACCGCGACGGAACACTGCTCGGTCGCGCTTTATCTCGACGGCTCGATTTCCGAACGCGCCGCGCGCGAGCCGCGGGCCCATGCTGACAACGTTCTGCCGTTCGTGTCCGAATTGCTGGCGGAAGCCGGCCTGTCGTTGCAGCAACTGGACGGCATCGCTTTCGGCCGCGGCCCAGGCGGCTTTACCGGCCTTCGGGTTGCAGCGTCGGTAACGCAGGGCCTGGCCTTCGGCGCCGATCTACCAGTGGCCGGCATTTCCGACCTGGCCGCGCTCGCATGGGCGGCACACGACCGGCATGGATGGCCGGACGTTGCAGCCGCGCTCGACGCACGGATGGGCGAAATCTATTACGGCCTTTACCGCGTCAGCGGCAACGGGATCGGTGTTATTCAGGAAGACGCGCTTTCACCCCCGGATCAGGTTACATTGCCGGAAGACAGGTGGTATGCAGCCGGCCCGGGCTGGCCGGCGCATCGGGACGCGTTGCCGGCAGCAGTGCGCGAAGCACTCGAGGAAACGGACGATGCACCGCCACAGGCACGGGCCATCGCCGCGCTAGGGGCAATCGAGCTGACTGCGGGGCGGGGGATGACGCCTGAACACGCGGTCCCGATTTACCTGCGCGACAAGGTAGCGGAGAAGCGCGTATCTTGAGTGACATTGCCGGCTCTTGGTAAAATTCGCGTTTCACCATATTTGTTCATTTCCGGATACTTAGATGCAGTTGACCGTACTCAAAGCCAAGCTCCACCGTGCATGCGTCACCCACGCGAACAAGGACTACGAGGGCTCCTGCGCCATCGATGCCGAGTTGTTGGAAGCGGCCGGTATTCACGAATATGAGCAGATCCAGATTTACAACGTCGCCAACGGCAATCGCTTTACCACCTACGCGATTCTGGCCGAGGCGGGTTCGCGCATCATTTCCGTCAATGGCGCCGCGGCGCATCTGGCGTCGCCCGGCCACCGGGTGATTATTTGCGCCTACGCCAACGTCGACGCCGCCGAAATGCGCCGGCACAAGCCGCGTCTGATTTATCTCGACGAGCACAATGACATCGAGCGCACGGCGAATACCACTCCAGTGCAAGCCGCCTGATTGATTTGCTATTCCCTCTCCCCCAGGGAGAGGGTAGGGTGAGGGGACATTAACCCCCTCATCCCCGTCTTCTCCCGGTAGCGAAGGCGAAAGAGGGCAACCGCTTGTGTCAAGGAACGGCGATGCCTGATAACAACGAATTAAAATCAACAACCTGGAGCGACCTGAACGGTCATCGCAACCGGATCAAGTCACTCCACTTGCGCGACCTGTTTGCGCAGGACCCGGACCGGTTCGATTCCTTCTCGCTGGAGTTGCCGGGCCTGCTGCTCGATTACTCCCGCCAGCGCATTAATCACGAAACAATCGGCCTGCTGACTCGGCTCGCAGAGGAGCGCGGGCTGGCGGCGTGGGTCGAGCGCCTGTTCAGCGGCGCCGAAGTCAATAACACCGAACATCGCCCCGCGCTGCACACACTGCTGCGTCAGCAACCCGGCGCATCAGTATCCGATTCGCTCACCGACCGCTTCGATACCGTTCTGGCGATGCGCGACCGGATCGAAGCCTTCGCCAACGCGGTGCGTGACGGCGAATGGACCGGCATCCGCGGGCAGCGGATAACGGATGTCGTCAATATCGGCATCGGCGGCTCGCACCTGGGCCCGCAGATGGTTTGCGAGGCACTCGCTCCGCGCGGCGGGGCGCAACCGCGCGCGCACTTTCTGGCCAATGTCGATCCGGCGCTGGCCGCGGATCTGCTGGACGAACTCGACCCCGCAACCACACTCGTCATCGTCGTCTCCAAAACCTTCACGACTCAGGAAACGCTGGCCAATGCCGAGACCATGCGGCAGTGGTGGCTCGACAAGACGGGCGAAAAGAACGGTCTGGATCGGCATTTTGTCGCCGTGACCGCGAATCCGGCCAAGGCGGCCGAGTTCGGTATTCCCGGCGACAACATCTTCGAGTTCTGGGACTGGGTCGGCGGGCGCTACTCAATGTGGTCAGCGGTGGGACTGGCGATCGCCGTCAGCCTGGGCCCGGACGTGTTCGATCATCTGCTCGAAGGCGCACACCGCATGGACCGGCATTTTTTCGAAGCGCCGCTGGCAAAGAACATGCCCGTCATGCTCGGACTGCTGGATGTCTGGAACACTGACTTTCTCGGCTGCGCGAGTCGGGCGGTGGTGCCGTACCGGGACAGCCTGCGCTATCTGCCGGCTTACCTGCAGCAGCTCGAAATGGAAAGTAACGGCAAGCGGGTGCGCCGCGACGGCATGCTGGTGCCGTATTCGACGCAGCCGGTCGTCTGGGGCAATGTCGGCACCAACGGCCAGCACGCCTTCTTCCAGTTGCTGCACCAGGGCACGCACGTCGTGCCGGTCGATTTCATCGTGCCGCTGGCGGACGACAGCGGCAACCGGCGCCAGCAGGACATGCTGGTGGCCAATTGCCTGGCGCAGGCCGAGGCGCTGGCACGCGGCCGGACCGAAGCCGAAACCCGCGACATCATCGAAGGCAAGGGCGGTGACGCCGAGCTGGCCCCGCACCAGACATTTCCCGGCAACCGGCCGAGTAGCCTGGTGGCGCTGGACAGGCTCGACGCCACGACGCTGGGCATGCTGGTAGCGCTCTACGAGCACAAGGTGTTCGTGTCGAGTTGCATCTGGGACATCAATCCGTTCGACCAGATGGGCGTGGAACTGGGGAAGACGCTGGCCAACCGCATCCTGGACGGATTCAGCGACAAGGCAGCGGTGGCCGACCCGGCTACGGCAGCGCTGCTCGCCCGCTATCGCCGGATTAGTGGATAGGTGCCATAATGGCCAGCAATTGTTCGGTTCGAGAGGGTCTCGGAGTGGATAACGACAGACGTCAGTACCAGCGGATTACCACCGACCATTCGATTCAGCTCATGGATGGCGATCGTATTCTGCCGGCGCTTGCGCTCGACGTTTCGCTGCTGGGCATGCAATTGCTCTGCGATTCGGCAACCGCCGAATGTATCAGCCGCAGACTGAACGAAGGCGACGAAGAAATTCGCGTCCGCATCCCGCACCCCAACGGTGGAGTCGACGCCTGGTGCCGCGTCGTCTATCTGCGGAATGATTCTGAAGACGAATGCCGCCTGGGCCTTGAATACACCCAGTTCCTCGGCGGCAGTTACGACTGGCTCGAGAACTTCGTCGACGAAGGCGGCTTTAACAACGCCGCGTTCGCAATACGGAAGCATTAACGGAAAGAATAATGGAATACCGCCGACTGGGCCGATCCGGGCTGAAGCTGAGCTGCCTGTCGCTCGGGTCGTGGGTCACGTTCGGCAACCAGGTCGATCGCAGCGCCGCTGAAGCCATGCTGGCGCACGCCTACGACGCCGGCGTCAATTTCTTCGACAGCGCGGAATCCTACGGACGCGGCGCGGCCGAGAAAATTCTTGGCGAAGTGCTGAAAAAGCTCGACTGGCCGCGCGACACCTGGTGCGTATCAAGCAAAGTCTATTTCGGCCGCGTGTCCGACCCCATGCCGACGCAGCGCGGCCTGAGCCGCAAGCATGTCGTTGAAGCCTGTCATGAAGCGCTGCGGCGCCTGCAGGTCGACTATCTCGATCTGTATTTCTGTCACCGCCCGGACCCGGACACGCCTATCGAGGAAACCGTGCGCGCGATGGACGAGCTGGTGCGCCAGGGCAAGGTGCTTTACTGGGGCACGTCCGAGTGGCCGGCCGAATCGATCGCCGAAGCTTACCGGCTGGCGCGCGAGCATTGTCTGACGCCGCCGACAATGGAGCAGCCCGAATACAACCTGTTCGCGCGCGACCGCGTGGAGCGCGAATACGCGCCGCTGTACGAAGAATTCGGGCTCGGCACGACAATCTGGTCGCCGCTGAAATCGGGGCTCCTGACCGGCAAATACAACAACGGCATTCCGGAAGATTCGCGCCTCAACCTCACATCGTTTTCATGGCTCAAGGAAAGCGTGCTGGGGCCGGACGCGGACGCGCGCATTGTCTCGGTGCAAAAGCTGGCCGCCATAGCCGAACGGGTCGGCGTCAGCATGACGCAGCTCGCCATCGCCTGGTGCCTGGCCAATCCCAATGTCAGCACGGTAATCCTTGGCGCATCCCGCCTTGAACAGTTGCAGGAAAACCTGGGTGCGCTCGAGGTTACGCTCGACGACGAGCTGCTGAAGGAGATTGACGAGGCGCTGATTTAGAAACACCCTCTCCCACAGGGAGAAGGTGGGGTGAGGGGAGTTGATTTATCCCATGGGAAGGAGACCAATCATGAAAGCAGCAGCATTGCTCGCCATCCTCGTCGCCTGCCTGTCGGCGACAGCCGCCTGTGCCGGGCCGCGCAACCCGGATCTTGAATGTTCGCCGAATAATGGCGGCATCACGCTGCCGGACGGCTTCTGCGCTGTCGTTGTAGCCGACGCGCTGGGCATGGCGCGGCATCTTACCGTTAACGAGAACGGCGACGTCTATGTCGCCCTGAGCGACGAAAACAACGGCGGCGGCATCGTCGCGCTGCGCGACACCAACGGCGATGGCCGGGCCGACAGCAAGCAGTACTTCGGCGACCATACCGGCACCGGTATCGCGATCCGCAACGGCTACCTGTATTACGCGCCGGACGAGGGTGTCCTGCGCTATGAAATGCAGCCGGGCGAGCTGGTGCCGCAAGGCAAGCCGCAAACCGTCGTCCAGGGGCTTCCGGAGCAGAACCAACACGCCGCCAAGAGCATTGCCTTCGGCGACCAGGGCTGGCTTTACGTCAACATCGGCGCGCCGTCGAATGATTGTCAGAAGCAGGATCGCGTGCCGCACTCGCCGGGCGTGTTCCCATGTTCGCTGTTGAAGAAACACGGCGGCATCTGGCGCTTCAAAGCGGACGAGGCGAAGCAAAGCCAGGCGGACGGCCAGCGCTTCGCAACCGGCATTCGCAATGCGGTTGCGATCGCCTGGAACCCGATCGACAGCCAGCTTTACGTCGTCCAGCACGGCCGCGACCAGCTGCACGATCTGTGGCCGAAACAGTACACGATCGAGCAGAGCGCGGAACTGCCGGCCGAGCAGTTCTACCAGGTAGACCAGGGCGACAACTTCGGCTGGCCGTACTGCTATTACGACTGGATGAAGCACAAAAAGGTGCTCAACCCGGAATACCAGCGCCACAGCGAAGAGATCGAGTGCTCGAAGTACGAACGGCCGATCATGGCGTTTCCCGGCCACTGGGCGCCGGATGCGTTGCTGTTTTACACCGGCAACGCTTTCCCGGAGCGCTACCATGGCGGCGCGTTCATCGCCTTCCACGGCTCGTGGAACCGGGCACCGAAACCGCAGGAGGGTTATAGAGTCGTCTTCGTGCCTTTCAAGGACGGCAAGCCGGCCGGCAACTACGAGACGTTTGCGCATGGTTTCAAGAAACAGGACAAACTGGCGGCGCCGGACAACGCCGAATTCCGGCCGGTCGGACTGGCGCAGGGGCCGGATGGTTCGCTCTACATCGCCGACTCGCACCAGGGCCGTATCTGGCGGGTCATTTATACGGGCGAAGACAAGCAAAAGTAGCCGCAAGGCTTGACACTAGCCGGGCGGTGAATACAATGTCTGCCTCCGCAAGCGGGAATAGCTCAGCTGGTAGAGCGCAACCTTGCCAAGGTTGAGGTCGCGAGTTCGAACCTCGTTTCCCGCTCCAGATTCGCTTATTGCGCAGCCCCGGTTCGCCGGGGCTTTTCGTTTACGCTCCCGGCAGCGCCGGCGTAAATGTGCTAGATTTCGCCGCCTATCTATAGAAGTTAGGCCAAGTGGCAGAGTGGTTATGCAGCGGCCTGCAAAGCCGTGTACGCCGGTTCGATTCCGACCTTGGCCTCCAATCCTTCAATTGACGCTCAGCCCGGGTGGCGGAACAGGTAGACGCAAGGGACTTAAAATCCCTCGATCGCAAGATCGTGCCGGTTCGATTCCGGCTCCGGGCACCATATAAAATAATAGCTTAGGGCCTATTCCTCGATTATTTCTCATCAGGGTTTGGTGCGTCTTCCTGGGGGCAGGATAGCGTTAATTTTCAGGGCGTCAGAACCTTCTACGCAAAAGGAGCTTTGCAATGACACAAGCAGATGCAAGTCACGCCGGCTCATTCAAAATTGGCAATACCGAAATCACTCGCCTCGGCTTCGGCGCGATGCGGATTACCGGCGAGGGTATCTGGGGTCCGCCGAAAGATCGCGACGAAGCGCTGCGGGTGTTGCGGCGGCTTCCGGAGCTGGGCGTCAATTTTATCGACACGGCTGATTCCTACGGTCCTGATATATCCGAACGGCTTATATGCGAGGCGCTGCATCCGTATCGGAACATGTTTGTCGCTACCAAGGCCGGGCTGACGCGCAGCGGACCGAATGAATGGTCGCCTGTCGGGCGGCCCGAGTATCTGCGGCAGCAGGCACTGCTGAGTCTGCGTCGGCTGGGCGTTGAGCGAATCGACCTTTGGCAGTTGCACCGGATCGATCAGAAGGTGCCGCGCGATGAGCAGTTCGATGCGGTCAAGTCGTTGCTGGATGATGGCATTGTTGCGCACGCAGGCCTGAGCGAAGTGTCGGTCGCGGACATTGAAGAGGCGTCGAAGTATTTCCCGGTAGCGACGGTGCAGAATCGCTACAACGTGTTCGACCGCAAAAGCGAAGATGTGCTCGATTATTGCGAACAGCACGGCATCGGCTTTATTCCGTGGTACCCGATTGGCGCCGGGAAGTTGGGCGAGAAGGGTTCCGATCTTGAAAAGGTTGCCCAGGAGCATCGCGCTACGGTTCGCCAGATCGCGCTGGCCTGGCTACTTGCACGCAGCCCGGTGATGTTGCCGATTCCTGGCACGTCGCGCGTGGCCCATCTGGAGGAAAACGTCGCGTCGGCGGCGATCGAGCTGTCGGGCAAGGACGTCAACGCGTTGAATCAGGTAGCGCAACCCGTCTAAAGTGGGTATGGTATACGCGTATACCTACCCTCAGTGGGTGAGCCGCATGAGCAAACAAACTGCCGTCCGTCTTCCGGAGGAAACCTACGCGCGCCTGCAGGCGCTGGCGGGTCGAACCGGACGGACCGCCACGTACTACATTCGTGAGGCCGTCGAGGAGCACCTGGACGACCTCGAAGACATCTATTTGGCCGAGCAGGTCCTGGCGCGGGTGCGGAACGGCGAAGAGCGCACGTACACCCTAGACGAGGTGGAGCAAGAGCTTGGCTTGGGCGATTGAGCTTTCAGCCAGCGCCCGTAAACAGCTCAAGAAGTTCGACCATGCCGAAGCCAAGCAAATCACGGACTATCTGCGACGACGCGTAGAGCCGTTAGACAACCCGCGTGATCTGGGAAAAGCGCTGACCGGCCAATTGGGCAATCTGTGGCGTTACCGGTTCGGAGATTACCGCATCGTCTGTGAACTGCACGACGAGACGCTGGTCGTCCTCGTCGTTCGTATCGGCCACCGAAAGGATGTGTACCGTTGAGCGGCTCACTTAATAACCGCTTCGAGGCGCGCGGCCTCGAAATCTGGCGCGGCCAGCGGCGGCTGTTGCGCGACTTCAGCTTCGCGCTGGAAGCAGGGCAGTTGGGGCGGTTGACGGGGCCGAACGGCAGCGGCAAGACCTCTTTGATTCGCGTGCTGCTTGGACTGGCGATGCCGGAGCAGGGCGCGATTGCGTGGTGCGGGGAGGACGTTCGCACAAGCGCGACTTATCGCGACGCGATGGCTTATGTCGGCCACGTCAGCGGCGTCACGGACAGCTTGAGCGCGAGCGAGAATTTGCGTTACGCGGCGAGCCTGATGGCTGCGAAGCCGCGAATTCCGGTTGAAACAGCGTTGGCCGAAGTTGGTCTGACAAGTGTCGGCGAGCGGCCGGCGGCAACCTTCTCGGCCGGGCAGCGGCGGCGGTTGGCGCTCGCGCGCCTCGTCATGTCGCCCGCCCAACTCTGGTTCCTGGACGAGCCGCTGACAAATCTGGACACGGTGGGCACGGCGCTTGTCGCGAATCTTATCCAGGCGCATCTGGCGGCAGGCGGCATCGCGGTCGCCGCGAGCCATCAACCGATCGATTGCCATCCGCACACAGCGGTCGACCTGGATCTGTCGCAATGATCGCCGTCGCCTGCCGGGAACTGCTGCGCCGCGACCTGTTGCTGGCCTACCGCCGCCGCGGCGAGATTCTCACGCCACTGATTTTTTTCGTGATCGTCACGGCGTTGTTTCCGCTGGCGCTGGACCCATCGCCGGACTTGCTGCGGGTGATTGCACCCGGCGTGGTGTGGGTGAGCGCGCTGCTGGCAGCGATGCTGGCGCAGGCGGCACTGTTCGGGCACGACTACGAGGATGGCACGCTGGAACAACTGGTGCTGAGCCCGCAGCCGCTGGCGCTGCTCACGCTGGTGCGCGTGGCGGCCCATTGGCTGGTAACGGGCCTGCCGCTGGTGATCCTTGCGCCGCTGATGGCGACGATGCTGGCGTTTCCGGCCGATGCGCTGTGGGCGCTGCTTGCCGGCTTGCTGCTCGGGACCCCGGTGCTCAGCATGCTGGGCGCGATCGGCGCGGCGGTGACCGTGGCGCTGCGGCGCAGCGCGATGCTGCTACCGATTCTGATCCTGCCGCTTTCCGTACCGGTGCTGATCTTCGGCGCGCGCGGCGCCGCGCTGGCGGCGGAGGGCGCATCCATCAGCGGGCCGCTGTATCTGCTGGCGGCGCTGCTGGTATTGAGCCTGACGCTCGGGCCGCTGGCGGTGGCGGCGGGCTTACGCGTCAGCATGGAGACCTGAAAGTCGGGGCCTAAGCGACGCAATCGCTTGATATTGCTCAAGACAAACGGTGGCGCAGAGCGTAAAATAGCCCCGTTTTATTCGCCGCTTTTCCGACGGCCCGCCGCTCACACATGCTGAAGTTCATCCACAAGCTTTCATCGCCGCCGCATTTCTACCGGATGGCGGGACCGCTGGCCCGCTGGTTCGGCTGGATCGCGCTGGTGCTCATTCTCGCCGGCGTTTACGGCGGCCTCGTCTGGGCACCGCCGGACTACCAGCAGGGCGATGGTTTCCGCATCATTTACGTGCATGTGCCGAGCGCATGGATGTCGCTGTTCATCTACGTGACGATGGCGATCAGCGCCGGCATCGGCCTGATCTGGCGCATCAAGCTCGCCCACGTGGTGGCGGCCGCGGCCGCGCCGCTGGGCGCGTCGTTCACGTTCCTTGCGCTGGTAACCGGCTCGTTGTGGGGCAAGCCGATGTGGGGCACGTGGTGGGTCTGGGACGCGCGCCTGACCTCGGAACTGTTACTGCTGTTTTTGTATCTCGGCTACATATCGCTCAATCGCGCCTTTCCGGACCAGCGCACCGGCGATCGCGCCAGCGCCATCCTGGCGCTGGTTGGCGTGATTAACGTGCCGATCATCCATTACTCGGTACAGTGGTGGAACACGCTGCACCAGGGGCCGACAGTCGTCCGCGCCGGCGGACCGTCGATCTCGCTGGACATGCTGATTCCGCTGCTGGTGATGGCGCTTGGTTTCATGGCGTACTTCGGTTCGGTGTTGCTGATCCGGGTACGCGCCGACGTCCTCGAACGCGAGCGCCACAAAAATTGGGCTCAAACAATCTTAGTGAAATGAATAGCTTGCATGAATTTCTTCACATGGGAGGTTACGCGATGTACGTGTGGCCTGCCTACGGCATCGTGACGGTGGTGATGATTGCCAACGTTGTTATTGCACGCCGGCGTCACCGGCGCCTGGTCGAGGAGCTGCAGCAGCGCGTGGAACTGAACGGGGAGGCAGCATGACGCCGCGGCGCAAGCGAATGATGTTCGTGCTGGCCATTGTGGTTGGCGTCGGCGCAGCGACAGCGCTCGGCCTGCAGGCGTTCCGCGGCAACCTGCTGTATTACTTTACGCCGACGCAGATCGCCGCCGGCAAGGCGCCGATCGGCCAGCGCTTTCGCATGGGCGGACTGGTGGTGCCGGGCAGCATCCATCGTCAGCCCGGCAGCATGACAGTACGTTTCACGCTGACCGACAATACGGACAGCGTGCCGGTAATGTACACGGGCATTCTTCCCGACCTGTTCCGCGAAGGGCAGGGCATCGTCGTTCACGGCAAGCTGCTTGACGATCACCATTTCGTCGCGGACCAGGTATTGGCCAAACACAGCGCCGACTACATGCCGCCCGCGGTCGCCGAATCGCTTAAAAAGCACCATCGCGACGGCGAGGCGGCGGCAAAAGCGGCAACAGGCGCATGATCCCGGAACTTGGCCACCTGGCGCTGATTCTGGCGCTGATCCTCGCGTTCGCGCAGGGTTGCTTCGGCATCGCCGGTGCGCAGCGCCGCGATCTCGCCTGGATGGGTGCCGTGCGGCCGATCGCCTACGGCCAGTTCCTGTTCGTGCTGGTCTCGTTCGGCTGCCTGATGTACTCGTTCGCCGTCAGCGACTTTACCGTGGCTTACGTCGCGAAGAACTCCAACACGCAGTTGCCGCTGATCTACAAGCTGACCGCGGTGTGGGGCGCGCACGAAGGCTCGCTGCTGCTGTGGATACTCGTGCTGAATATCTGGACGGCAGCGGTTGCCCGCTTCAGCCGGCGCCTGCCGCTGGAGTTCGTCAGCCGCGTGCTCGGCGTGATGGGGATCGTCAGCGTCGGCTTCCTGCTGTTCAGCCTGCTGACGTCGAACCCGTTCCTGCGCCTGCTGCCGCCGCCGATGCAGGGCCGCGATCTCAACCCGCTGCTGCAGGACCCGGGCCTGGTGATGCACCCGCCCATGCTGTACATGGGTTACGTCGGCTTTTCGGTGGCCTTTGCGTTCGCCATCGCGGCCTTGATCGGCGGCAAGATGGATGCCGTCTGGGCGCGCTGGTCGCGGCCGTGGACAACCGCCGCCTGGATGTTCCTGAGCGTCGGCATTGCAGCCGGCAGCTGGTGGGCGTACTACGAACTCGGCTGGGGCGGCTGGTGGTTCTGGGACCCGGTCGAGAATGCCTCGTTCATGCCCTGGCTGGCGGGTACCGCGCTGATTCATTCGCTGGCGGTGACCGAGAAGCGTGGCGCATTCAAGAGCTGGACGGCGCTGCTCGCGATCATCACGTTTTCGCTCAGCCTGCTCGGCACGTTCCTGGTGCGTTCCGGCGTGTTGCAGTCGGTGCATTCGTTCGCGCTCGATCCGACCCGTGGCATCTTTGTGCTCGGCCTGATCGGCACCGTTATGGTGGTGGCGCTGGCGCTGTATGCGTGGCGGGCGCCGGCGCTCGCGCAAAGCGGCGGCGGCTTCAAGACGTTTTCCCGGGAAACCTTTCTGCTGCTGAATAATATTCTGCTGGCGGTCGCGGCGGCGGCCGTGCTGCTCGGCACGCTGTATCCGCTGGCGCTCGATGCGCTCGATCTCGGTAAGATTTCCGTCGGTCCGCCGTACTTCAACCGCGTGTTCCTGCCATTGATCGTGCCGCTGTTCGTGCTGATCGGTATCGGCCCATATGTCAACTGGAAGCGCGGGCAGGGCGCGAAGCTGCGCGATCGCCTCATGCTCCCGGCAGGCCTGGCCGTCGGCGCGGGGCTGCTGACCGCCATTGCCGGCTGGACCGAGATGCCGCTGCCCGCGATTGCCGGCGTGTCGCTCGGCATCTGGGTCGTGGCAAGCGCGCTGGTCGAACCCGTAACGCGCTTGCGGCAGCGCCGCGCCAGCGGCCGCAGTCTGACTGTACCGCGCAATATCCTCGGCATGAGCCTCGCACACATCGGCGCGGGGCTGGTGGTGCTGGGCATTTCGGTCACCAGCACGCTGAGCGTGGCCGAAAACGTCAGCATCCAGCCGGGCGAGACGGTGAACGTCGGCGGGTATGCATTCACTTTCCACGGCGTGAGCGATGTTCAGGGGCCGAACTACGCAGCGAAGCAGGCGCGGGTGACCGTCAGCGACGATGGCGACGCGGTTGCTACGCTGCTCCCTGCCAAGCGGCGCTATCCGGCCGACGGCACAACTACCACCGAAGCCGGTATCGATGCGGGATTGTTTCGGGACCTTTACGTGGCGCTGGGCGACCCGCTTGGCGACAACGCCTGGAGCCTGCGTATTCAGTACAAGCCGATGGTGCGATTCATCTGGCTGGGCGGCCTGGTGATGGCGCTCGGCGGATTTATGGCGCTGGCCGACCGACGCTACCGGATCCGGCAGGCGCCGAAAGCCGCGCCGGCAGATAGCGGCAGCTCGCCATTGCCCGCGTCACGCGCACCAGTCGGAGATACAGCGGCGCTTGCCGAGGAGCGGAGCTGATGTGGCGCTACCTGCTGCCGTTGGTCGTGCTCGCCGGCCTGATCGGTATCTTCTGGCGCGGGTTGCATACCGACCCGTCGCGGGTGCCGTCGCCGCTGATCGGTAAGGCCGTTCCTGACTTCTCGTTGCCGAAGCTGCTTGAACCTGAGGAGGCCTTCAGCGACGAGCAATTGCGCGGCCAGGTGTCGCTGCTGAACGTGTGGGCGACCTGGTGCTTTGAATGCAAGGCCGAGCATCCGGTCCTGATGCAGTTTGCCGCTAAACACGACGTGCCGCTGTACGGCTTCGACTATCGGGACGATCGCGAGAAGGCGCTGGCCTGGCTCGACGAAGCCGGCAACCCCTACGACAGCATCGCGTTCGACGCCACCGGCGACGTCGGCATCGACTGGGGCGTGTACGGCGCGCCGGAAACGTTTCTGATCGATGCCAACGGCCACATTCGCCACAAGTACATCGGCCCACTGACGCCGGCGCGGATCCAGAGTGATCTGCTGCCGCGCATCGAAAAGCTGCGTGCGGAACGATGAAGCGGGCATGGCTCTTTTTAGCTGCGTTGCTCGTTGTGCCAGCAGCCTTGGCGATCGACACTAATCATCTGCCGACGCCGGCGCTGCAGGCGCGCTACGAACAGTTGACCCACGAATTCCGTTGCCTGGTCTGCCAGGGCGAAGACATCGCGGCGTCGAATGCCTTTCTCGCTGTCGACCTGCGCAACCAGGTGCGCGACATGCTGCTGGCGGGCAAGTCCGACCGGCAGATTGTCGATTTCATGGTCGATCGCTATGGCGAGTTCGTGCTGTACAAACCGCCATTCCAGGCCAACACGCTGGCGCTCTGGCTGGGGCCGTTCGCGCTGCTGCTGATCGCGCTTGTGAGCGTTGTCTGGATCGTCAGACGGCGCACGGCGATGGCGTCCGAACAAGTGGAACAGTCATGAGTTTCATCATTATCGCGGCGGCGATGTTTCTCGCCGCGCTCGGCTTCATCGCGATCCCGCTGCTCAAGCAGCAGCGCGCCGCGCCGTTGCAGACAGCCGCGGCCAATCGCGCCATCCATGACGCGCGGGTGGATGAACTCAAAGCCGACGTTGCCGCCGGTGCGCTGGCGGAAGCGGATTACGCAGCCGCGCGGCGCGATCTCGAGGCCGATTTTGCCGAGACTTCGGTTGCACCGGAAACCGCGGCCCGGCGAAGCAGGGGATGGATCGCGGCGGTTGCCGTGGTCGCCATCGTGCCGATCCTGACGGCGGCGCTGTACCTGAACCTGGGGAGCTGGCGCAGCGCGCTGTTTGGCAATGATTCGCTGCCGGCCATGATCGCCAACGTGTCGACGCGACTGCAGGAAGCGCCGAATGATGCGTCGGGCTGGCGTTTTCTCGGCCAGGCGTATTCGATCCAGGAACGCTACCGGAAAGCTGCCGATGCGTATCGCCACGCCGTGGCTCTCACCGGCGGAAACAATGCCACAGACCTGGTCGAGCTCGGCTCGGTAGAAATGCTTGCACGGCAGATGCAGGCGGGACCTGAACAGGCCCGTCTCTTTGACAAAGCGCTGCAACTGGAGCCGAACAACACGAAGGCGTTGCTCTTCGGCGGCATCGTGGCTTTACAGCAAGGGGATAATGAAACTGCCGTAGCGCGCTGGCAGAAAGTGCTGCAACAGAATCCGCCGGCGCAACTGCGGAAGATCCTTGCAGCCCGAATCGCGGCTGCGGGCGGCACCGTCGAGCCGGCATCCGCTCCTTCAGGCGCGGTGGCGGCGGGGCCGTCGATCCCGGTGCACGTCACGCTCGCGCCGACGCTCAACGCCGCTGTGCCAGCCAATGCCACCTTGTTCGTATTCGTCCGGCCGGTGGACGGGAAAAGCGGACCGCCGCTGGCTGTGCAGCGACTGAACGTGGATCAATTCCCCGTACAGGTAAAACTGTCGGACGCCGACGCGATGATTCCGGGGCGGCACCTGAAGGACTACGAGCGCCTGCAGGTCGTCGCGCGCATCTCCAAATCAGGCGCGCCGCTCGCGCAACCGGGCGATATTTACGGCACTGCCACGTTCACATGGCAGGACCCCAACGCACCACTCGATATCGTGCTGAACGAGGTCGTCCGGCAATAACAGTTATTGCCGTGCGGCGGGCGGCGTCGCTGACGTACGTGGCGCCGGCATGAAGATATCGACAGGCGAGGAGGGCGCCGCGCCATGTTCATGGTGTTCGTGCTCTTCCATTACGCCTGCGCCGCCGGTCATCGCGTGATATTGCTCCGGCGTCATTCCCGGCAGCGCCTTCATAAACGCCACGATCTGCCACATTTGCTCGTCCGTATGCGTCGGCCCCCATGCCGGCATCGCCGTCATCCGGATCCCGTTCTTGATGATCCAGAACGCCTCGTTCGGCTCGATGTACTGCGCGATACGCGGCAGCCGGGGCGGGCGCGGATTGAGTCCGGCCCGGGTTTCAGATTCATCCTGGCCGGGAGCCAGATGACAAACCGCACACATCTCAGCATAGTGCTCCGCGCCGGCGGCAATCATTTTCTGGTCGGACAGGTTGTCAGGCACTTTGACGTCATCGACGCGTGCCTGGATTGAATTCCGCCGCGCCGTCACCACAATCCAATCCACCCAGCCGGGGTTATCGCTGGTTGCGGCAACGTTGAATGAGCCGGAATAGAGGTAGGCGACGAATCCCCCGATGATCACCGCAAAGACGATGACAAAGGCCAGAAAGCATCTCATGACGCGCTCCCGCTTCAGGTTGTTTGGCTCATCGTATCACTTCGGAAGCGTATGAGCTTCCGCCCGCTGTTTGAGCCGCGAATTCATGTCCGCGAACGCCTTCTCGACGCGTGGTTTCAGGCTCGGCCAAAGAAACGGCACGAGCAGGCCGGAGAACGTCTCCTGGTGGATAAACCGCGTGGTACCCGCACCTTCCGGCTCCACGGCAAAGCTGTGTTCGCCATCGAAGAGGCCGGCAATGCCCATGCGACCGATCCAGCGGATTTCGCGCTGCGCAAGTACCCGTATCAATCGCGGTTTGATCGTGATTTCCCGGTCAGCGCCGAGCGCCAGCACCACGCTCAGCCGCCCGCCCGGATCAAGCGAGCCGTCGATGCGCCGAATGAACGGGTTCCAGTCGCTATAATCAGCTGTGCGAGCCAATATCGCCCAGACGGTTGCGACTGGGGCCGCAATGACGATTTCCGAAAATATCTGCTTTTTCATTTGATTTTCTTATACGCGGAATGGCGCCCGGGCAGCGCCCGCGTCCTGTGTTAGAATTCCGCGCGATGGCACTCCTTTCACTCCAAACAAAAATCACCGCATATTGAATCAACCGCGCGAGCGCTGACCGCCGCGGCACAACAGCCATTGTATACGCAGGAGGCAACGGTAAATGGGAACGGACAGTTCGTATGCGCACCCAACGGCTTCTGAATATCGCCTGATAGTGGAGCATGCGCCGGTCATGATCTGGCGGTCGGGCCAGGACGGCGCCATCGATTACTTCAACGAGGCATGGCTCGAATTTACCGGTCGCACATTCGATCAGGAACAGGACGATCGGTGGATTGAAGGGATTCATCCGGACGACGTGGCCCGGCAGGCAGCAATTTATCGTGATCATTTCGAGCACCGCGAACCCTTCGAGGCGGAGTACCGGCTCCGGCGGTACGATGGCGTGTACCGGTACATTGTCGATCGCGCGGCGCCATATTACGACGACGCTGGCGATTTCGCCGGCTACATCGGCTGGTGCGTCGATGTCCAGGACCGGCGCGAATCGACCGGGGCCAAAAGCGCCTATCTGCGACTGCTCGCACACGAGCAGCGCACACCGCTGACGTCGCTCAAGATGTATCTCGAAGCGTTGCGGCGAAAGACGCTCAAAGACGAGCCGCTGGACGAAACCATTTTCGCGCGCATGAACGAGCAGATCGACCGGTTCGACCGCCTGATTACGGAACTGTCCGATACTGCGCGCATCGAAGAGGGCGAGCAGATAATATTGGATCCTGGACGAACGGATCTGGCAGAGGTTGTCGAAGAAGTTGTTGCAACACGGAACGACAAGTTAACGATGAGCGACGACGCCGGCCGCCGGCATGTAATCCGTGTTCAGGATGATGACGAGCCGCATTATGTAAAAGGCGATGCCAGTCGCCTGCGGCAACTGCTGGAGAACCTGCTGGACAACGCCATCAAGTTCTCGCCGCGCGGCGGCGACGTGTCCGTCGGCCTTGAGGCCGATGCCGATGGCCACCATATAACGATCCGCGATACCGGCATCGGCATTCCGGCCGACGAAATCCCATCCGTGGGGCAGCGCTATTTCCGGGGTTCGAACGCCTCGGTCGAGCAGTATCCGGGGCTCGGCCTGGCCTGGACGAAAAACAGGGCGATTATCGAGCGCCATGGCGGACGTTACCGTATCGAAAGCACTCTGAACGAAGGCACGGCGGTAACGGTAACGCTGCCGGCCGCCGAGGGCGCAGACAGGTGAAACCGCGGGTTTTGATAGTTGACGACGACCGGGCGATTCTCGAGGGGCTGAGCATGCTACTCGAGGAGAACCACGACACGCTGACGGCGCTCGATGGCGAGGAAGCACTTCGCATCCTCGATCGGGAACATGTGGATATTGTCATTCTCGATATGCTGATGCCGGTGCTCGACGGCGCCGGTGTTCTGCGGGAACTGTCGGAGCGCGAGTCGAACATTCCCGTCATCGTCATCTCGGCGCACAAGGATCTTCAGGATCGCGCCCAGTCACTCGGCGCGGCAGACGCGATAGCCAAACCATTCGACATCGCCATGCTGGAACGGAAGATCGCCCAGTTGCTTGAAGAAAAGAAAAACGGGGAAACGGACGACGAAAGCGGAAGCACACCGCTGATCAACCGGCATGGTGGCGGCTCGAGCACCTCGGGCCTGGGGTTTGCGCCAGAGAATCCTTATTCGGGGTGGTAGAGAGACAGCGATGATTTTTTAATAGCTGGTTCGTACACGAAATTTAACATAATATACATTATGCGAACTATCAAATGGAAGCCAATGAGGCTGGAATCGGCTTACCGTCTATAGCCACCCTTTGCCTCCACTTACACCCGGCCTGCGTACTTTATGCGGATACATCAACATTTCTCTTGACAGGTGTCGATTCGACTACTACTGTTGATATATCAACAGTTATTGAGACTCGTCTTACATGAATCAAGCCTTGCACGCAAAACTCGGCCGCCGCGAAAGCCAGATCATGGACATTGTGTACCGGGAAGGTGAAGCGACCGCGGAGGCGGTCCGCGAAGCATTGCCTGCCCCCAAGCCTTCCAATTCATCCGTTCGGTCGATGCTCCGACTGCTGGAGGACAAAGGCCATCTGGCTCATCGCCGCGAGGGTCGTCGCTTCATTTACCGCCCGAGCGTGCCGGCGAAGCGAGCGCGCCGCTCCGCCCTCACCCATCTTGTGGATACTTTCTTCGGCGGCTCGACTCAAACCGCTGTTGCGACACTGCTGTCTATGCGTGCAGCAAAATTATCGGAGGCAGATCTGGCTGAACTGTCCGATCTTATTGAACAGGCCAAACGGAAGGAACTGAAGTAACCATGGATACTCAAACCGCAATACTCGCAGCTGGCAGCTTGCTTGCCGGCATCCTCGTCAAGGGCGCGCTGCTGCTGGCCGCGGCAGCTTTGGTAACATCCTGCCTGCGGCGTCGCGGATCAGCAGCCGCTACTCACGCGGTCTGGGGACTGACCTTTCTCGGACTCCTGTTGTTACCGGCCGCTGCAGCGGTCGGCCCCGATCTCGACATTCCTGGTTGGTCTCATCAGACAACGCCGGCGTCGACTCCCGCAACCTTCACGTCGCCGGACATCTCGGCGCCGATGTTGCCTGAGACGCCGGCGACCGCCTTATCCGCAACAACATCAGCGTCTCCGACAAACGACGTCTTGTCAGCCTGGCCGGCAGCGCTGCTGCTGCTCTGGGCGGTGGGCGGAATCATCCTGCTCGCACGCTTTGGCCTCGGGATGATGCGCGTCGCAAGCCTCAGCCGGCGCGCTCGTCCTGTCCGCGACTCGGCCTGGAACACAATTGGCAGCCGAATCGAGCGCCAACTCGGCCTGCGCCGCCATGTAGCGTTGCGATGGCACGCCGATGTCGAGGTTCCGATGACCTTCGGCATATTTCGACCTGTGGTTCTTCTGCCAGGTGAAATCGGCGATTGGCCGGCTGAGCAGCGCCGTCTGGTGCTGCTCCACGAATTCTCCCACGTGCGCCGTTACGATGTTCTCACTCAGGTCGTCATGCAGCTCGCTCGCGCACTGCACTGGCCCAACCCTTTGGTCTGGATCGGCGCTCACCATTTCCTCCTAACGCGCGAGCAGGCTTGCGACGATTGCGTCCTTACCGCGGGTGCGCAGCCGAGCGACTACGCGAGTCAACTGGTCGAGATCGCGCGACACCTGAAGGCCGGCTCGTCCTTTGCGGCGGCGCCGGCAATGGCCGAACCGAGCGAACTCAAAAGCCGCATCCAGTCGATCCTGGACGAGCGCCGGCTGCGCCGCCGCCTGTCCTGGCCACGTGCCTGCGTTATGGGCTTGATGACCGTGGCACTTGTAATGCCCCTGGCGGCTTTGCGCCCGGCTGCGGCCCAAACCGACCAGGCCGACATTGCTGCTGAGCAACGGGCGGACATGACGGAACGGCGTCAGAGACCTGAGGAACACCAGACGACGGATCCACAGGTTGAGATACAGAAGCGAGCGGTCTTCGCCCTCTCACAACTACCTCCGGAACAAAGCGTGCCCCGCCTGATCGAGATCGTCAATTCACATACCAAAATGGCGGTACGCGAGCGCGCCGTTTTCTGGCTAGGCCAGATCGGCAATCCGAAGGCGACCGACTTCCTTAAAGGGTTGCTGAAAACGGACGCGCCTCTCGAGCTACGGGAAAAAGCGTTGTTCGGTATTTCGCAGCTGCCGCGCGAACAGAGCGTGCCACTGCTCATCACGATTGCGAAGCAAGGTGCCGATCCCGCGCTACGTGAAAAGGCCGTCTTCTGGCTCGGCCAGAGCCATGATCCCCGTGCCATCGAGGCGCTGATGAGTATCATTCAGGAGCAATAAGATGCAGTCGATTAAAGCGCTCTACTCGCTGTTGATTCTGCTCGCTGCCTTACCGGGGACGCTCTATGCACAGACGGTGATTCATGCACCGGATACGCATAGCCCGTTGGCCGAACGCTGGCAGTGGGCACTGCAAGCGGATGATGGCTTCCAGTGCCGCGAAGGTTGCTGGATTGGTTACAGCATTCAGCGTCTGATGGACCCGGACTCCTATATTGGTAGCTGGAACAGCGATGATGAGAAACAAATTCCGCTAGGCGAGATGCTCTACGGGAAACATATCAGTCGCCTGGAAACGGAGACGAACGGAAAGGTTTCCAAACCGGTCGCGCTGCTGTTTCGGCTTAACCAGGACCGGGACCGCATCACTGCCGTGAAAGTCAGCAACCTCTCCCGGCCCGTATCGCTGCACGCGCCGTTGTTGTGGCTCGGCCGGAGCGCCGACGCCCCCAGCGTGAACTTGATTAAGGAGCTCTACGCCGAGACGAGCACTACGTCTGCCAGGAAAGACTTGGTAATGGCCGCCGCTCTGCACGATTCACAGCTCGCGGTACCGTTCCTGGCCGCAGTACTGAATAGTCGCGCCGCGACCGAAATACGCGAAGCTGCTGCGTTTTGGCTCGGCGAACAGAATGAAGCACACGCCCTGACCTTGCTGACACAGGTAGCGCGCCAGGATAAGTCGGAAGACGTACGCGAAAAGGCGGTCTTCGCCATCAGTCTCATGACAATGCCGGCGGCAACCGACACGCTTATCGAACTGGCGAAGCACGCGGACCATCGCGAGGTGCGCGAAAAGGCGCTCTTCTGGCTGGCGCAGCACGCTTCGAAGAAGGCGGTCGCAACGCTTGAGCACGTGGCGGAAAACGACCCGGACGCGGAAATAAGGAAAAAGGCTGTATTCGCATTATCCCAACTACCGGCTGATCAAGCGGTTCCGCGCCTGATCAAACTTGCCATGTCGAGCCAGGACCCGGGAGTACGCAAACAAGCGATCTTCTGGCTCGGCCAAAGCGGCGACCCGCGCGCTGTCGACGTATTGGCATCGATCGCAAAGGGACACTGACGAAGCGATCGCGCGTCTGCTGGCTAATCGACCCCCGCGGGCTTCAATTCGGCCAGCAGTCCCTCAATCGCGGCCGGATCGACCGGCTTGACGAAATGATGGTCGAAGCCAACTTCCCGGGCTCGCCGCTTGTGATGCTCCTGGCTCCAACCGGTCAGCGCCACCAGCACCGTCGAGGCATGACCAAGCCGCGCACGCAAGCGGCGGGCGACCTCGTAGCCATCCATTTCCGGCAGGCCGACATCCAGGAAGATGAGGTGCGGCTGAAACTGGACCGCGATATCCAGTGCCCCGAAACCCTCACTTGCCAGGCGCACCTCGCAGCCCATCAACTCCAGCATCATGCCGAGGCTTTCGGTGATATCTTCATTATCATCGACTACCAGGACCCGGCAGCGCGCCTTGTGGCTGGACGCCGGCGCTGCCTTCTCTGCGCGAGGCAGGCGGGGCAGGCGCACGATGAATTCGCTACCGCGACCGGGGCCCTCGCTGCGAGCTGTCACACTGCCGCCGTGCATTTCCGCCAGACGCTGCACCAGCGTAAGTCCGATTCCCAAGCCACTGAGCGCCCGGCCGTCGCCGTCTTCAACCTGCGAAAACAACTCGAATATGCCCTCCAGCTTGTCAGACGGGATGCCGATGCCGTCATCACGCACGGCGACAGCCGCATTGTCGCCATCGGGTCGGACGGTCAGCCAGATGTGGCCACCGGTCGCCGTGTACCTGGCAGCGTTAGTCAGGAGGTTAGTCAGAATCTGCTCTACCCGCGTCAGGTCCGCATTCAGGCAGATCGGCTGGGGCGGCAGCGAAACGGTGAGCTGCTGCCGATTGGCGGCCATCATCGGCCGCGTCGTTTCGATCGCGGTATCAACTGCCCGCTTCAGCTCGACGTGCTCTTTTTGAAGCCTGATCTTTCCGCGGGTAATGCGCGAGAAGTCGAGCAAATCGTCGATCAGCCGCGTCATGCGCTTTATATGACGGTCCATCATCGCGCGTGCGCGCTCAGCCACTTCGCGGCTGTCTGCACGGCCAAGGATGGCCAATGCATTTCGAACCGGCATCAGAGGGTTGCGCAGTTCGTGCGCCAGCATCGCCAGAAATTCGTCCTTGCGCTGGTTTGCATTGCGAAGCTCCGCCTCGACGGACTTCATTCGACTGATATCCTCGAACATCAGGACGACCATGCCTCTATCGGCGCCCATCGGTGGCAGCTTTCCGCCGGACAGCAGCAAATGGTGCGTGCCGGACGGCAAACGCCATTGCAGCTCGAAATGTCGCAACCGCTCACCGCGTGCGAGACGCTCCGCAGGGAAGTCTTTGGCCGAAATGGGCTCGCCAGCAGCGGTGGTTATCGTTCCCCAGGCCGGATCGCGGCCGCATGGTGCCCCGTGCGGCATGCGGCCGCCCGCCGCTTCGTCAGCCGCCGCGTTGGCGAAGCGCACTTCCCCGCTGCCTGGCTCGATCAACATTGCCGGAATCGGCATATAGTTCAGCATCGTTCGCAGCAGTTGCTGCTCTTTGTCAGGCGCGTTGCGCTGTAAATTCGCAGGCGATTCGAGAGTTTGTTCATCCATGATGTCCCCGTCCTTTATGTGGATTGATATTCACGGCTTCATGATCGCACTCATGAAGATCGCTACAGCCAATACAATCACGGTTTGGGCGTTCAAATAGCTCGCGTCATCAAAAAGCGTGAACTCGAAGCAGCTTCAAATCCAAACGCTTCGGACTCATACTGATCACGGAATAGTCCGGTTGCGCGATGGCCTTCGCGTCGACAGGGGGCTTTTCACGTCGATAGCTCGTAATACGGGAGACGCAGACGATGGAACGTCAAGTTATGTGGCCGGAACTGCCGTACGCCGCTTGGAAAGACACCTGCACAACCCTGCAACTGTGGATGCAGATCATCGGCAAAATCCGCCTCGTACAAACGCCTTGGCTGAATCATTCCTGGCACACAACGCTTTACCTGACGACGCGCGGCCTTACGACGTCACCGATTTCCTACGAAACGCGGCTATTTCAGATAGATTTCGACTTTATCGACCACGTGCTGCTGATTCAGGCCGATGACGGCTCAAAACATGCGCTGCCGCTTGAAGCCCAATCCGTTGCCGCGTTCGAAGCCGCGGTATTTGCAGCGTTGGACAATTTCGGCATAGATGTGACGATAGACGGCTGCCCAAACGAATTACCCGACCCAATCCTGTTTCACAACGACACCGTCCATGCATCCTACGATCCTGACTATGCGCAACGGTTCTGGCGCGTGTTGCTGCAAACGGACCGCGTGTTCAAGCACTTCCGTACCGGCTATCTCGGCAAGACGAGCCCCGTGCATTTTTTCTGGGGCAGCTTCGACCTCGCCGTTACGCGCTTCTCCGGCCGCCGCGCTCCGATGCATCCGGGCGGCATTCCGCACCTGTCCGATGCCGTAACACGCGAGGCCTATTCACACGAAGTCAGCAGCGCCGGTTTCTGGCCGGGCGGCGGTCCGGTCGATTATGCGGCCTTTTATTCGTATGCTTATCCAACACCGGCGGGATTCAGCGAGCAGCCGGTCGACCCGAGCGAGGCTTTTTTTCATCCCGGGGCCGGCGAATTCATCCTGCCTTACGACGCGGTACGGACTGCGAGCGATCCCGACCAGACTCTGCTCGATTTTCTGCAAACCACCTACGAGGCGGCGGCAAAAACGGGCAACTGGGATCGGGAACAGCTCGAATGCGAGCGTGGCGTGGCCGGTGAGCCGCGTCCGTGGAACGCCCCCGCTTGACGCATGCCCGTCTGCTAATATCGTCGGCCGAAGCCGGCACTTCGTAACAAAACCTTCACAACTCGCCGGTAAACTTGCGCCGAACTGGGTATTGGCAAGGCGAATGCAAGACAAAGACATTTTGATTGTCGAGGATGAGGAGCCGATCCGGCGGATGATGCGCTTCAGTCTTGAGCGCGCCGGCTTTCGCGTTACTGAAGCCGGCGATGTGGCTGAGGCGCGCGTGGCGCTGGCCGAGGCGCCTCCCGATCTACTGCTGCTGGACTGGATGCTGCCGGGCACGAGCGGCCTTGAGTTCGCCCGCCAGCTTCGCGCCGACGAGTTGACGCAGGACATCCCGATCATCATGGTCACCGCCCGGGTGGAGGAAGAAGATCGAGTGCATGGTCTGGATCTCGGCTGCGACGACTACGTCACCAAGCCCTTCTCACCCTCCGAGTTGACCGCGCGTATTCGGGCGGTGCTGCGGCGGACGTTGCCAGGCGGTGCCGAAGAACGCATCGAAATCGGCGGCCTGGTGATCGATGGCGCGAGCCAGCGCGTCAGCGCCAATGACGAGCCGGTCAGGCTCGGGCCGACGGAATATCGCCTGCTGGCCTTTCTGGCCGCTCATCCGGAGCGCGTCTACAGTCGGGAGCAGTTACTCGATCGCGCCTGGGGACGCAACGTGTATGTCGAGGAACGGACCGTGGATGTCCATATCCGGCGGCTGCGCAAAGCGCTTGAGCCATCTGGTCATGATCGGCTGATTCAAACCGTGCGCGGCAGCGGTTACCGGCTCTCGGAACATCATGACTGATAAGCGCATCGGCGGCGACTTGGAACGGATCGATCAAATTCGCCGCGACTTTGTCGCGAATGCGTCGCATGAATTGCGGACGCCGCTGACAGTGTTGCGCGGCTACATCGACATGATGCACGACGAATCGGCCACCGGCGGCGCGCTGGAGATCTGGCGCGACCCGCTTGAGAACATGGTTCAGCAGGCGGAGCGGATGCAGCAGATTATTGCCGACATGCTGACGCTGGCGCGGCTGGAAGTTGAAGAGTCGGCCGCCAAATATGTTCGGGTCGACGTGCAGGCGCTGCTGGACAAAATCATGCGCCAGGCAGAATCTATGTCGCGAGGCAATCACACGATCCAACTCGACGTGCAAACCGGCCTGAATCTGCTCGGCCATGCCGCGGAGCTTGAGAACGCATTTTCGAACCTGATATTCAACGCGATTCAGCACACGCCCGCCGGTAGCCAAATCAACGTGCGCTGGCACAGGCAGGCTCAACGTGCCGTTTTCGAGGTAAGCGACAACGGCCCAGGCATACCGGCGGAAGACATTCCACGCCTGACGGAGCGCTTCTATCGGGTCGACGTCGCCCGGTCACGCGCGAGTGGCGGCACCGGCCTCGGCCTTGCCATCGTCAAGCATGCACTGGAGCGCCATGACAGCGTCCTCGAAATCAATAGCCAACTCGGAGCAGGCTCAGCCTTCAGGTGCGTCTTTCCGCCTCGCCGCATTGCCGGCCCCCCCTCCTCTTCTCACGCCTGAAAATCTGAATTCCGTCATACAAACGTAATCCAGCCGTCATTTTGCAGTAACTCAACGCATTTATCCTGCGTGGCGTGGTGGTCAGGGGACTGCCTCACATTAACAGGAGCAATGCAATGAAAAGAACACTGACTGCAGCAACAATTTTAATAACCATGACCAGTGGTGCGGGTATTCCGGCGCTGGCGGACGAATCCGGCTCAACTAGTGTCGGTGGCAAAATGTACACCGATCTGACATGGCTGAATCAGGAATTGGATGGGGCGGATACCGCAACATCAGGCTACGGGCTCGACGTCAAGCGATTTTACCTGACAGTCGACCATGCCTTCGACGACATCTGGTCCGCCAATCTGACAACGGATTTCAACTATGTCAGCAAAGATGGCGAAACGCAGCTCTATGTCAAGAAGGCCTATGTTCAGGCGGCATTCGACAAGGCGGCAACGCTACGCGCCGGTTCCGCCGACATGCCGTGGATACCTTTCGTCGAAGATGCTTACGGCTATCGCTACCTCGAAAAGACCATCACTGACAGATTGGGGTTCGCAAACTCTGCGGATTGGGGCGTCCACTTGTTCGGACAGCCGCGCGACTCGCTTAACTATCAGGTCTCCCTGGTCAATGGCGGCGGATACAAGCATCCCTCTCGCAGCAACAGCATGGACGTGGCCGCACGAATTGGCTTTGAACCGATAGATGGCCTGACCATTGCCATAGGCGGCTACAACGGCCATCGCGGTCAGGACTTCAGCGATGCGCCGGCCATTCATACAGCCACTCGCTATGACGCCCTGATAGCGTACGTACAGCCGGGCTTTCGCTTCGGTGCCGAGTACTTCCGGGCGGATAACTGGGATAACGTGACGACGCTGACGACAGATTCCGCGGATGGCTATTCGATCTTTGCGAGTGCCGCCGTTGCCAGGAACCTGAACGTCTTTGCGCGCTATGACCATGCCTCGTCGAGCAACGACCTCAATCCTTCGATGGACGACAAATATTACAACCTTGGCGTGTCCTTCAACGCGCGCGACAACATCGAAATCGCGTTCGCCTATAAGCATGAAAACAAAAGCGACGGACAGCACAGCCTCGAGACCGACGAAATCGGCATCTGGGCGGAAGTGAAGTTTTAATTCATCGAACTGTCATCTTTCTGTCACGCGATATTCATCAGCGGTTGCCAACATAGGCATACCGCAAATGATCATGGAGAAGATAATGCATAAACTACTTGCAGCCGCACTGATCGGCGGCGCTCTCGCCTTATTAGGCAGCCCCGGCCACGCCGCAGACGTTAAGACACTCAACGGTGCCGGGGCAACCTTCCCTTACCCGGTCTATGCCAAGTGGGCCGACGCCTACCAGCAGAAGACCGGCGTGAAGCTGAATTATCAGGCCATCGGCTCCGGCGGCGGCGTCAAACAAATCGAGGCGAAGACGGTTGATTTCGGCGCCTCTGATGCGCCGTTGAAGGCCGAAGAGTTGCAGCAGGCCGGTTTGGTGCAGTTCCCGGCGATCATGGGCGGCGTCGTGCCGGTGGCCCACCTCGAAGGCGTCGAACCGGGCCAGCTGCGGCTGACGGGCGATGTCCTCGCCGATATCTACCTCGGAACGGTCGACCATTGGGACGATCCGCGGATCAAGGAACTGAACCCGAATCTGGACCTGCCCGACAAGCGCATCACCGTGATACACCGTTCGGACGGTTCCGGTACCACGTTCA
The DNA here is from genome assembly GCA_035701285.1 of Gammaproteobacteria bacterium. GTDB lineage: Bacteria > Pseudomonadota > Gammaproteobacteria > Natronospirales > DASSBR01 > DASSBR01. Next base: position 39,676 of record DASSNT010000091.1, read on the forward strand.
TTTTCACCAACTACCTGTCCAAGGTCAGCGGTGATTGGAAAAAGAATATTGGCGCAGCCAAGGCGGTGTCCTGGCCAGCCGGCGTCGGCGGCAAGGGCAACCAGGGTGTGGCTTCATACGTGGAGCGTATCGACGGCTCGATCGGTTACGTCGAATACGCCTATGCCCTGCAAAACAACATGGGCTACACGCTACTGAAAAATCGTGCCGGGCATTTTGTCGCGCCGACCCAGGAGACGTTCAAAGCGGCGGCCGCCGGTGCGGATTGGCAACACGCCCAGGGCTTCTACATGATTCTGACCGACCAGCCGGGCGCCAAAAGCTGGCCGATTACCGGCGCGTCGTTCATCCTGGTTCACAAGAAGCCGACGAATCCCCGGCAGGTCCAGGCGGTACTGAAGTTCTTCGACTGGGCGTACCACAACGGGGATCAGATGGCCGCTGAGCTCGATTACGTGCCGATGCCCCAATCGGTGGTGAAACGGGTGGAACAGGCGTGGCAGCAGAGCATCAAGGGCACCGCTGGTCAGCCGCTGTGGCCTGCGAAGTAGCGTTTGGTCAATGAGCGCAATTTTTCAAGCTATCGTTGCGCGCAAGCCGCGGTCCGGGAGTGTCCTGGACCCGGCTTTTCGCGCTGTGACACGTTTTTTCGCGATCCTGGTGCTCGGGCTGGTGCTCGCGATCCTCGGTGCCCTAATCGCAGGCGCCTGGCCGGCGCTCCACGAATTCGGCTGGTCGTTCCTGACCACCGACGCGTGGAACCCGGTCACCGAAACCTTCGGCGCGCTTGCGCCGATCTACGGCACGCTGATCACCTCGTTGATCGCGATGCTGATCGGTATCCCCGTCAGCTTCGGGATCGCGTTGTACGTGACGGAGCTTGCGCCGCGCTGGCTCAAGCGCCCGATCGCCAGCGCGATCGAATTGCTCGCGGCGATCCCCAGCATTATCTACGGCATGTGGGGCCTGTTCGTCCTCGCGCCGTTGCTGGCGAACGTCGTACAGCCGTGGGTAATCGATCATATAGGCGACTGGCCGCTGATTGGCGTACTGTTTTCCGGGCCGCCGCTGGGCATCGGCATGTTCACGGCGGGTTTGATCCTGGCGATCATGGTGATCCCGTTCATCACGGCTGTCATGAAGGACGTATTTGAAGTTGTGCCGGACGTTCAGAAGGAGTCGGCCTACGCGCTAGGCGCGACCACCTGGGAGGTGATGCACCATGTTGTGCTGCCCTATACCCGCACCGGCGTCGTCGGCGGCATCATGCTGGGCCTCGGGCGCGCACTCGGCGAAACCATGGCGGTCACCTTCGTGATCGGCAACGCGAACCACATCAATGCTTCGCTCTTCATGCCGGGCAATACTATTTCGTCTGCGATTGCCAATGAATTCAACGAAGCTTCCGGCGAGATTTATACCTCATCGCTGATCGCGCTCGGCCTGGTGCTGTTTGTAATCACCTGTATCGTGCTGGGCGGCGCCCGGTTGATGCTGGCGCGCATGGAGAGAGAAAAATGAACGGAGGGGAAAAGTGAACGCGCGTTATCTCCGCCGTCGGGCCGTCAACGCATTTAACTTGAGCATCGCGACCTTGGCCACGTTGTTTGGCTTGTTCTGGCTGGTGTGGCTCCTGTGGACGCTGGTGTCCCGCGGCGTGCAATACATCGACTGGTCGATTTTTGTGCAACCGACGCCGCCTCCGGGCGCTGCCGGCGGGCTCGGCAACGCGATCGTCGGCAGCGGCCTCATCACGTTCTTCGGCGTGCTGATGGGCGCGCCGGTTGGCGTTCTTGCCGGCACGTTTCTTGCCGAGTTCGGGCGCGGCTCGCGGCTGGCCTCAGTTATCCGCTTCGTTAACGACCTGCTGCTGTCGGCGCCGTCGATCATTATCGGCGTGTTCGTTTACGCGGTGCTGGTCGCCACGACCGGCCATTTCTCCGGCTGGGCCGGCAGCGTCGCGCTGGCGGTGATCGTGGTGCCGGTGGTGGTGCGCACCACGGAGAACATGCTGCGCCTGGTGCCGGATACGCTGCGTGAGACCGCCGCGGCGCTGGGCGCGCCGCAGTGGAAGGTGGTGCTGGCGATCGTCTGGCGCTCCGCCAAGGGCGGCATCATGACCGGCATCCTGCTGGCGCTCGCCCGCATTACCGGCGAAACAGCGCCTTTGCTTTTCACCGCGCTCAATAACCAGTTCTGGAGCTGGGACATGAGCGCCCCGATCGCGAATCTGCCGGTCATGATCTTTCAATTCGCGATGAGCCCGTACGACGACTGGCAGCACCTCGCCTGGGCCGGTGCATTAGTGATTACCGCCGGCGTTCTGATCATCAACATAGTTGCGCGGGTGCTGGTGCGCCCGCAGAGCCGATGAGAACTCTATGAATCAAACCGAAAACAGTGTCCTGAGATTCGAGCAGCGCCTTCTCGCCAGCCCGAAGATGGACATTCGTAAGCTGTCTTTCTTTTACGGGAAGTTCCAGGCACTGCACGACATTGACCTGCGGGTTCCCGAACGGCAGGTCACGGCCTTCATCGGCCCGTCAGGCTGCGGCAAATCGACCCTGCTGCGCACGTTCAACCGGATCTATGATCTGTATCCGGACCAGCGGGCGACCGGACAAATTTGGCTGGACGGCAACGACATCCTGAACCGGCAACAGGATCTGAACCGGCTGCGTGCGAGAATCGGCATGGTGTTTCAGAAACCGACGCCCTTCCCGATGCCCGTCTACGACAATATCGCCTTCGGTGTAAAGCTGTACGAGAAGCTTAACCGCGCCGAAATGAACGAGCGCGTCGAATGGGCGCTGAAGCGTGCAGCGCTTTGGGACGAGGTCAAGGACAAGCTCAAGCAGGACGGGACGCGCTTATCTGGCGGCCAGCAGCAGCGTCTTTGCATTGCGCGCGCCATTGCTGTCAAGCCGGAAGTTCTGCTGCTGGATGAACCGGCCTCGGCACTCGATCCGATCTCGACGCTCAAAATCGAGGAGTTGATCGGCGAACTCAAAGACGACTACACCATAATGATCGTCACGCATAACATGCAGCAGGCTGCTCGGGTGTCCGACTACACTGCCTTCATGTACGTCGGTAATCTGGTGGAGTTCGGCGCCACTGACGACATTTTCACCAACCCGAAGCAAAAGCAGACTGAAGACTACATCACCGGCCGTTACGGCTGAGGACGAGTTTCAAGATGAGCGAAGTATCAATCAACACGCACATTTCCCGGCAATTCAATGCGGAGTTGGAAGATTTGCGCCAGCAAGTGCTCGACATGGGTGCGCTGGTTGAACAGCAGATTGCGGGCGCGATTGAGGCGCTGGTGCAAAGCGACCGAGACCGGGCTGAGGAGGTCATAGCTCGCGACGTGGAAGTGAACGCCATGGAAGTCGCCATCGACGAAGCCTGCAATCACATCCTCATTCGCCGCCAGCCGACGGCGAGTGACTTGCGGCTGGTGGTGGCCGTGATTAAAACGATTACCGATCTCGAGCGCATAGGCGACGAAGCGGAAAAGATTGCGCGCATGGCGGCGCATCTGGCCACGCAGGAAGGCGGCACGGACTCTTATGCGGACGCCGGTCTGCTTGGCAACCACGTCTGCCAGATGGTGCGAGACGCCATGGACGCCTTCGCCAGGCTGGATCCACAACAGGCGCTGGCAATCGCCAAATCGGACGAGCAGGTGGACCGCCGCTATGAAGGCCTGATGCGGCAGTGCATCACCCTTATGATGGAAGATACGCGCGCGATCCGGCGCATGCTGGACGTGCTGTGGGCCGTGCGGGCGCTGGAGCGAATCGGCGACCACGCCTGCAATATCTGCGAATACGTGATTTACCTTGTGGGCGGCAAAGACGTGCGCCATACCAGCCTCAAAGATCTGGAACAGGAAGTGTTTGGAGGGTGACGCAGGCGGACAGCCATCGCGACACGAGGGAACAGCCTAGATATTCGACTGCTCGCCGTCGCCGTCATCCAGCGGCGGCGCGCCGCGCTCGATCTCCGAATGCAAACGAGGGTGCGCGCCGAGCGCGTATGCCGTCATCGACAGCGAACCCATCGCATATCCCTTGATCAGGTTTCTGGCCGGCTCACCAGCCGCGGATGCCAATCCGGCAAGGTACAACAGCGGGATGAAATGATCCGGCGTCGGCACCGCTGCCTGAAAATCGGGGTGGTTCTGCAGCTTGAGGATGTCGCCCGGGTTGCCCTCCATTATTGTTTGAGTCGCGTCGTCAAATCGCTGGTTCCAGTCAAACGCAGCGTCCGGTTGAGACCATTCGATGCGGCGCAGGTTGTGCACGACATTGCCGCTGCACAGGACCAATATGCTGCTGTCGCGTAACGACGCGAGCCGCGCGCCAAGTTCGAAATGATAATCGAACGGCTTCAGCGCATTAATAGCGAGTTGCACTACCGGAATGTCCGCGTTCGGAAACATGTGCACAAGCACTGACCAGGTGCCGTGGTCGATGCCCCAGCTATCCGTGTCGAGGCCGGCTGCCGCCGGCTTGACGGCTTCGGCAATCTCGGCGGCAATGTCCGGGGCTCCCGGCGCCGGGTATTCGATGTCGAACAATGCCTGCGGAAAGCCGTAAAAGTCGTGGATTGTTCGCGGCTTGTCCATCGCTGTAATGGCCGTTGCATTGACGTACCAGTGTGCCGAGACGGCAAGAATCGCCCTCGGCCGCGGAATGGAGCCGCCAACGAGCCGCCATGTTTCCGTATACCGGTTTCGATCGAGCGCATTCATCGGCGTCCCATGGCCAATGAACACGGCTGGCATTGGAGAAGCTGGTGCCTTAATGGGAAACCTCCTCAGGCACTCGCTGCCCACAAGTCAGTTGCGCCCCGGGCCGAAGGCCGAGCATCGCCGCGCGATCGGCGGCGATTTCCAATGCAGCCGCGTAAGGCCGGCGGGGACGATATAGTTCGGGCCCCGGCACCATGCGAAGCACGGCCAGTACCCGGCCATCGCGGTTCATGAAAGCGATGTCCAGCGGCGCGAGCATATGCCGCATGTTGAAGTACCAGTTGACGCTGCCCGATGGCGGTTGATTCGCCCCGCCGCCGAACGAAAACTTTCGGCTGGAAACGCGCGCGTCCTCTGGAGGATATACAAACAGAATCGCAGCGTGTTCGATAAGTTCCGGCGGTGCGCCGGCAAAACCTGTGGCACGTTCGGCGACAGTCGCGGCAATATGAACGGGAAAGGAATGCCCGCTGACGGTGCAGTTCGTCTCGTGGGGCGGCAGATGATACGGCGCCGCCTGTGCAGTGGCGACAGCAAAGAATGAGGCAATGATCCATTTGCCACCCATGTCAGCTTATCCGCTGTCCTTTTCCCCTTCGGTCGTAATCAGCACGATTTTGCCGTAGCTGCACGATTCCAGAACTGCCCGATGCGCCTCCGCGGCCTCCGCGAGCACGAGTCGCCGGCCGATCACCGGCGATAGACTGCCGTTGGCCAGGCCCGCGCCGAGGCCCGCATGAATGCTGCGGGCTTCCTCTTTGGTGGCACCGAACAGCGTCATGCCCAGGATCGACGTTTCCTTTTGCATCGTGGCGCGGGGGTCAATCTCGACCCGGCCGCGGTTGCCGATCACGACGACGCGGCCCCGGGGTGCAAGCACCTGGAGATCGCGATCGAGGTTGATGTTGGCCAGCATTTCCAGCACGAGGTCGACGCCGCCGCTGTGTGCTTTGATACGCTCCAGATAGTCCTCGCCATGGTGGTCGAAGACTTCATGCGCGCCCTGCTCCATGACCAGTTCCCGGCCCTCGTCGCTGCCGCCGGTGGCGAAAATGCGCAGGCCGGCCGCCGCGGCAAGCTGCACCGCGGCGAGACCGACACCGCCAGTGGCACCGTGCACCAGCACTGTCTCACCGGCGATTGCGCGCCCGCGCTGAAACAACGCCCGCCAGGCGGTGGCATACGGCGTGCCAAGCGCGGCGCCCTGTACAAATTCGCTTTGCACCGGCAAACGAAAAACCTGCCGGTCTTCGCAAATGGCGTAATCGGCGTAGCTGCCCGATACGGTACCGGATGTATAGACGCGATCGCCGACAGCGAGGCCGTCGACTTCGTCGCCCAGTGCGGTAATGATGCCGGCTGCATCCGAGCCGGGCGTATAAGGCAGGTCCGGCTTGCGCGCGTATTTGCCGGTGCGGATGTAGGTGTCGACGGGATTGACGCCGACGGCGTGGACTTGAACGAGCACCTGTCGCGGCCCCGGCGACGGAATCGGCGTGTCTTCGTAACGAAGCACTTCGGGTCCGCCGAATTCGTAGACCCGCACCGCTTTCATCAAACGGTCAGGCATGGCTGCTCCCGCATCGCGTCCCTCCATGGCGCCAATAGCGGCGGCCGGGATGGCCGCCGCGGTTGGAATTGCTTATGTACTGTACCAAAGTCGCGCCGGGCGCGGACCAGGTTCCCTACCAGATCGCGGGACGCCAATCGGACTCGGAGCCGTCCTTCAGTTCGCCGACCTTGATGACTTTGTCGCTCATGTAGTAGTACGGCGGCACCGGCAGGTTCATCGGCGCGGGCGAGCCGGCGAAGACGCGGCCGGCCAGGTCGTAGCGCGACCCGTGGCAGGGGCAGAAGTAGCCGCCGAGCCAGTCGGGGCTGACGGACCCCCGCTTCGGCATGTAATCGGGGATGCAGCCCAGATGCGTGCAGATACCGATCAGAACTGAAATTTCCGGCCGCAGCGAGCGGGTCGCATTGGCGTAACGCGGCAACTGCTGATCATCGCTGGAATCCGGATCCTTGAGACCCGTCAGACGGTTGTCCAGGGTAGCAAGCTGTTCCTGCGACCGGTGCAGCACCCAGACCGGCTTGTGCCGCCACTGCACCTGGATCTGCTGGCCGGGCTGCAACTTGCTGATGTCGACTTCGACCGGCTGCGCCGCGGCAACCGCTTTCCGGCTCGGGTACATGGACGTGATCAGCGGATAGGCGATACCGGCAACGCCCGCTGCTCCGACGACCGAGGTGGCCGCAACCAGGAACTTACGCCGACCGGCGTCGATCTCTTCAGCCGCTGGCCCTTCCGGAACGGTCTTCTTGCGCATTCATGACTCCTGAATTTGGCATCCCGTCGATGACGGTGTACACAATGCCGCTGGGACGAGGCCGCCCTGCCCGTCACGCAGCACGAATAGTTGGCAAGCCGGAGATTATAACAGGTTCGCGACCGCGCGAGGCCAGGTCTACAGCCAACGCCGCCCGAGCCAGCCGATGAATTCACCGACGCGGTTCGGCAGCCCCCGGCGCATCCAGCGCTTGAGCTTCACTTCCTCGGCGTCTTCGAGATCCTTCAGGAACTGTTCTTCGAGCACGGAAGCCATGCGCTTGTCGGCAGTGACGAGATTCAACTCATAATTCAGGAAGAAGCTGCGATAATCGAGATTGGCCGTGCCGACCGAGCTCCAGGTGCCGTCCACGACGGCAGTCTTGGCGTGCAGCACGCGCGGCAAGTACTCGTACAGGCGCACGCCGCGGCTCAGCAGGCTCTCGTAAGCCGCGTGCGCCGCCCACAGCGCGAGGCGGCTGTCGCTCTGGCGGGGCACAAGCAGGCGCACGTCGACCCCGCGCCGCGCCGCCGCCATCATGCCGCGCTGGGTGCGCAAATCGGGCACCAGATACGGCGTGGTAAGATAGATTTTGCTGCTGGCGCTGGCGAAAGCGGCCCCGTAAAGCCGCCTCAACAAGTGTCTCCAGCGCCGGGGGCGATTGGTGATCAGCGCGGTGTCTTCGAGACCGACAGCGGCACAGGGCGGCTCCCGGCGATGACGCCACAGTGCGTCGAACAGGTCGATGGCCTGCCGAACCAAAGGACCACGGATGGCGAAATGCGTATCGCGCCAGCGTTCCAGGCCGAAAAGGCGGAGCGAGTTTTCCCGGTGCAGATTCATGCCGCCGAGAAAGGCGACGCTGTCGTCGACGATCAGCATTTTCCGATGATTGCGGCGATTGTAGCGAATGGGACTTCGGCCGACGCGGTGATACCACTGTATTCTGACCCCGTGTTCCCGGAGATACCGCGGCAGGCGCCGCGACAGCCAGAACAGCGACCCGGCGGCGTCGATATGAACGCACACACTGACGCCGCGCCCGGCCTGCTCGGCAAGCGCATTTGCGAACTGCCAGCCGATCTCGTCGTCGGCAAAAATATAGGCCTCGAGGCGGATCGCCTCGCGTGCGCCGGCGATTGCCTTGAGCATCGCGCCGTAGGCGCTGTCGCCCTCGATAAAGCAGTCGAAGTCGAGAATTTCTCCCTTCGGCTGAATGCCGGCGGGCTCGCGGGTATTGTCGGTCACTTTTTGCATCTTATTATATGAAGCATGCGCTTCCTGCTGTACAACATGCGCTACGCGACGGGCTCCGGTCTGGCCTTCCACTGGCCCTTGCCCGGCATCGGTTATATCAAGGATACCGCGACTAACCTGCAGCGGATCGTCGACTTCGTCGTGGAAATGCGGCCCGACATTGCCGGTTTGATCGAAGTCGATACCGGTTCGTTCCGCTCGCGCTCGATCAATCAGGCCGACGCGATCGCCGAGGCGCTGGGCCACGCCAGTTCGTACCAGACGAAATACGGCGCCAAGTCGTTCAGCAACCGACTGCCGATCATGCGCAAGCAGGGCAACGCCTTCATCACCGGCAGCCACGTCAGCAATGAGCGTATCCATTACTTCGACGCCGGCATCAAGCGGCTGATCCTGGAACTCGAGCTGGACAACCTGAGCGTATTTCTGGTTCACCTGTCGCTGAAATACCGGCATCGGCACTACCAGCTCCGGCATCTGCACGCGCTGGTGCGGGAGACCCACAAGCCGTTGATCGTCGCGGGCGATTTCAACACATTGTGGGGCGACTACGAAATCGAGCTGTTCATGGCCGCCACCGGCCTGCGCAGCGCCAACAAACTGGCCAAGCCGTCGTATCCCAGCCACGCGCCGCGCAAACAGCTCGACTTTATCCTGCACAGCAACGACATCCGCGTGACCGACTTTCACATTCCGAAGGTGCCCTATTCCGACCATCTCCCGCTGGTGTGCGATTTCGACATTGACGCGGGCGCCGCACGCCGTCCGGTTCGCGCGGCGGCAAACTGAGAGCATCTATGCCGATTACCGCGATGACCATCGCCATCCTGATCGGAGCCGCCGCCGGCGCGGCGGTCTTCGCCGGGCTGTTTTTCGTGTTGCGAGCGTCGATGCGCCGGCAGGCCCCGGCGCCGCCGGAGGTCAACGTCAACAGCATTCGCATCGAGGACATCTGGCAGACCTGGCGGCGCGGAGGCCTGGCGCCGGCGGCGGCATTTGCCGACGAGTCGCCGGCGCAGACGCTGGATGAAGGCGCGCTTGCCGGCGTACGCGAGGGTTTGCTCAAGACCGAAAAGGACATTCTCGCCCGGCCGCAGCCGCTCACCGCGCTGCGCCGCGAAATCATGGACGGCATCGACCGACGCCTGCTGCAACTCGAAGTACTCGCACTGCCGCCGGAGTCGCGCGGGCAACTGGCCGAACCGGTCGGCGACGAGTCCGACATTCGCCGCGGCCTGGCTGCGGACGAACTGCGCATCCGGCTGTTGCGCTACTATGGCGCCGCCAAATTCGGCGATCGGGCGGAAAACGACTGGTATGATGTTTACCAGCAGGCGGCCCGCATGAAACAGCGCAGCTTCCGAAACTTTATCAGGCAGTGCGCGGCAGACGCCGGCAACGGGCGTTATCGCAGCGTCGTGGTGGTGGGCGAGCGGCTCAAGCAGCGCCTGCTGGAGACGCCGCCGGGAATGAGTTTTCCGAAGGATGCGCGCTCATCGGCGGGTTTGGGGCAAACGCGTGGATAAGGAGAAAAAGCATGGCTGAAGCCAACAAAACATCAACAACCGACGGCCGGCACTGGCACGTCGAAGACGGCGGCCATGGTCTGGTATGGCTGCGCCTCGACAAGGACGGCGCCAGCACGAATGTGCTCGCCGCCGAAGTACTGGCCGAGTTGAACGACAAGCTGGCGCAACTTGAAGCGAGCGCCCCCAAGGCGGTCGTGATTTACTCCGGCAAGAAAAACGGCTTTATCGCGGGCGCCGACATCAAGGAATTCACCGCGCTCAAAACACCGGACGAAGCGTTCGAACACATCCGCCGCGGTCAGCAGGTGCTGGACCGGCTCGCCGCCCTGCCCTGCACGACCGTCGCCATGATTCACGGCTTCGCACTGGGTGGCGGCCTGGAACTGGCGCTGGCGTGCGATTATCGGGTCGCGGCCGACGACTCGCGTACGACGCTGGGCTTCCCGGAAGTGAAGCTCGGAATTCATCCCGGCTTCGGCGGCACCGTCCGCTCGGTAGCCGTCACTGGCGTCTTCGCCGCGATGGATATGATGCTGACCGGCCGGAATGTCTACGCCCGCCAGGCCGCCGACATGGGCCTCGTCGACGAGCTGGCCGGTCCGGAACAACTCCGCGACGTAACGGCCCAGCTCGCGCTGAATCCGCCGCCGAAGACGCGGCCATCGCCGGGTCTCAAGCTGCTGCAGCTCGCGCCGTTCCGGCCGATCGTTGCCGCGGGGCTGAAGAAGCGGGTCGCCGCCAGGGCGAAGCCGGAACATTATCCGGCGCCGTTTGCGATGATCGACCTTTGGCAGCGCCATGCCGGCACGTCCGAAAAGAGTTACATCGCCGAGGCGCGCTCAATAGCGAACCTGATGTGCGGCGAGACGGCGCGAAACCTGGTGCGCGTTTTCCTGCTGCAGGATCGGCTCAAGTCGCTGGGCAAGAAGTCCGACGCGACGTTCAAACATGTGCATGTCATCGGCGCTGGCACGATGGGAGGCGATATTGCCTCCTGGTGCGCGCTGCGCGGCCTGGACGTGACCTTGCAGGATCGCGAACAACGCTTCATCGACCCGGCACTCGCGCGCGGCGAAAAGCTGTTCGCGAAGAAACTGAAGGACGACAAAAAGATTGGCGAGGCGCGCCAGCGACTGCGGTCCGACCTCGAAGGCACAGGCGTTGAAAGCGCGGATGTCGTCATCGAGGCGATTATCGAAAATGCCGAAGCCAAGCAGGACCTGTACCGCAGCATCGAGCCGAAAATGCAGGCGCACGCGCTGCTCGCGACCAATACGTCGAGCATCCGCCTGGAGACGCTGGAAC